>JAGWBT010000200.1 GCA_021295755.1 Candidatus Poribacteria bacterium | reverse complement strand
GGTAGCGATGCGAGTTCTGCCGTAATAGGCTTTTACCGGATCTAGCCTGACTTGCAATTCCCTGACTCTCACGTATATATCGGTCCAATCTGCTTGCGCACGATTCAATGGGGTTTCACCGTTCTCATCCCTAGCCTCCACATCCGCGCCGTTTTGAAGGAGGATTCGAGCAATCTGATCCCGTCCCATAAAGGCGGCTTCATGTAAAGGTGTGCCGCCATCTCTGTTTTTTCCATTTACGTCTGCTCCCGCACTGATGAGTTGTTCAGCAGTCTCGACTTTTCCTGCAAAGATAGCCCACGACAAAGGGGTAAGTCCGGTTTGCGGATCTTGGGTGTTGAGATCAGTTCCCTTCGCGAAGTGCACCTTCAGAGCTTCACGATTCCCAGTTTTCACGGCACCCCAAATATTCACCTTCGAGTCTTCTGAGGGAGACGGAGCAGCGTCTCTTGCACGTTGCAGCGTGGCTTCAATTAATTGTTCGTTAATCCAGTATGTAAGCGGGGCGATAGTGATAAGCGTGAACACCAACGGCATAAAGAGACGCCGAAATCGGTGCTCTAACAGCCCTTTCACTCCCCGGGTACGCCACAGCATCGCAGTGAAGAAGCCGCTTGTCAGGAAGAAAACCGGCATTTGAAACCCGTGTACTACAAGAAAAAAACTCCAAATCCTTCGTTTCTCTGCACATTTCGAACTGGCCAAGGGACGTCAAAAAACGCTAGAGAGCCATAAAAAGCAATGATTAATAACATGGATAGGGCGCGTAATGCCTCTAGGTCATGTCGTTGGGGGACGGAGGTATGGGTATCCATATAACGAATTCTTCTCTGTACTAGGTTTTCGATAAAGACAATCTGTATTGACTATTAACCAATGGTGCTAGGTTGCAGCTGTTGATAACGCAAAACGTGATGCGTGAAACGTAAAAATCATTGGTTCAGCGGTTCATTTAGCCCCAGAGGGGCGACATGTCTATCCGAAGGGGGAACATAAGAAGAATGAATCAACCAACCGACTCATGAACCAATGAACTCTTGAACAATGTGGAAGAAACTTTCTCACTAAACTAGCACCAAAGGTTATTAGAGACTAATCAGTACGCTTAGACGGACGATCTCATGCCCGTTTCTGAATGAAATACACGCTGGCGAATAATCCTAGCGCGATTACAAACGTGTAGATATTATAAATATACGCCAAAAAAGCAGCAGTTGCGAGGATAATCCATTCTAACCATGTCGTTTTGCGTAGGAAATATCCCATCGTAACGATTGAAAAGATAAATGTACCCGTCACTGCTGTTACAACGGACAAAATGTTTTGTAGCGGCGAGCCGTTAAAGAGAATGTGGGTATAAGCAAACAGCAGCGGCATGATATACAGGAATTTAGCGAATTTAAAACATGCCCAGCCTGTCCTCCACGGATCTGCGCGGGCAACCGCAGCCCCGGCGTACGCGCCAAGTGCGACCGGTGGTGTGATATTAGAATCTTGACTGAGCCAAAAAACTATCAGGTGGGCCGCGATTAGGGATACTCCCATCTGGTCGCTCGTGAGGATGGGAACAGCGAGTTCAGAGGTAATCAGATAGGCAGCGGTGACCGGGATGCCCATCCCCAAGATAAGCGAGGCACCGGCGAGCAGTAGAATAGCGATTGCACGACTGTCTCCAGCGACGGAAAGGACAAGATCAGGAAAAATCCTGCCAAGTCCGGTGAGATCAATGACGGCAATGATGATGCCGATGCTGCCCACCGCTCCTCCGATAGCGAGAGAGTTTCTCGCACCACTGACCATTGCCTCCCAGAGACGTTTGGGTGTGAGACGTGTGTCCGGTCGAAGGTAGCTGATGCCGATTGTAGTCAGGATAGCGAAAAACGCTGCTTGGGAGGCGGTATGCCCCGCGATCAGGGTGGCAACAAGTACAGTTAACGGGACCAAGCAGTACCACTGGTTTTTGAGAAGTGTACCCAGATGCGGTAGTTCAACTTTCGGTAGTCCTTCGATCCCCTCCTTTTTTGCCTCAAGGTGTACCATCACCCACACCGAAAAGAAGTACAGCAGCGCCGGGATGACCGAGAGCAGCGCGATGTGGCTATACGGTAACTCGGTGCGTTCAGCCATAATAAACGCGCCGGCCCCCATCACCGGTGGCAGAAATTGTCCCCCAACCGATGCTGTTGCTTCAACGGCGCCGGCAATGTGAGATCGAAAGCCGGTGCGCTTCATCAAGGGGATAGTAAAGGCACCGGTTGCAACGGTGTTCGCGATCGCACTCCCAGCCACGGAGCCGAAGAACCCGGAGGCAACGACTGCTACTTTCGCAGGACCGCCCACCAACCGTCCTGCCACCGCCATCGGGAGGTCAATGAAAAACTGTCCAACTCCCGACTTTTCCAAGAATGCCCCGAAGAAGATAAACAGCACAACATACGTCGCCATGACGTTTGCCATGATTCCGAAGATACCCGCTTGGCTGAAGAAACTGTATTCAAAAATACGGCGCAGTGGGAATCCCTTGTGGGCGATAACGGATGGCATTGACTGACCAAAGAGCGCGTACAGAATCCCCACTGTAGCAATTATGGTCAGCGCCCAACCGACTGTCCTACGGCTATATTCAAGGCTCAGGATCACCGCCAACGCTCCCACGCATACATCGAGTTGGTTGTATGCCCCTGCCCTGTTAGCCAGTGTTTTGTACTCGACAATCCAGTATCCAATCGCAAAGATGGTCAAGCCAACCAAAATGAGATCTGCCACCGAGGGACGCAATTCGGGCGAACTGTGCCTGAATTGATGGAACATACCGGTCAACACAAATGTGAGGAGTAGGTATAGCCCGACATGATACTGTTCACCCGATGTTCCGAAACCCGCGCCGTAGATGTAAAAGAACACAAAGCCGACGGCGATAATCTCAAAGAGCCACTTCCAGATACCTGTCAGATCCCGTCCCCGACGTTCAAGTTTTTGCGATGTTTTCGCCTCTGGCTCTCCCATCTCTTCTCATTACCTCTTTTACCATTACTTGTAATAGATTGAAAGCGTTACGTCCTTGAGTGTCAACGGTTCACGCCTCACCTGTTTAGGGTTGACCTGTCGAATTTCCAGTTCGTTGATCCCTTTTTTCAGGGGCGGGTTTCCGATGTCGAATTCGATAGCGTCACCGGGGATTGACACCTCTTGGGTTCGAGACGGGTATTGGTTCCAACCTTGTTCATACTCTACGCGAGTCAGGTTATCTGAAGCAGCCTGGCCGGTATTCCAAGGGATTGGCGTTCGGTTCAGGCGTATTTCAAAGGCATCTGCATCAGTTAGCCCCTCAAATCCTAAAGCGAGCGTACATCTGTTCAAAGCGCCATCGGCAGCGGCTGATTCTAGGTCGTCAGCGATTTCCAGCCGGAGGCTCACCGCACGGTCATTGAAGGTCTGATTGAACTGAACTGGGAGTTGAGCCGCAGGAATGGCGTTAAGGAACGAATAGCCGAGTTGAGATGTTGGTTGATGTCGATTGGAGTGGTCCAACTCGTAGCACTTGTTCAAACGCCGAAGCACTGTGGGGTCAGCTAGCTGATTCAGAATATTCCGTTTCCAGTCGTTGGACATGCTGTAGTAGTTGAAGAAATAGAGTCCGTCTACGCCCGCCTCCCAATATCGGAGGGCTAGTGCCTTGAGCATTTCTTCGTTCAGCAATGGTCTTAGTCCCTCGAAACAACCATATATTTTGCAACCGGTGCCATGTGCGGTTTTAACCCAGTCACTGATTGGCATTTCAAACGGGATGAATCCGCCACCTGCAATGAGCATATCCACTATGCCTTCTCTCATCCACACCTCGGCATCGAGTCCGATTCTTTCGGAATCTGCCAACGTCGGGGGCACGCGCACCGCGAGATTAAGCTGC
>JAGWBT010000199.1 GCA_021295755.1 Candidatus Poribacteria bacterium | reverse complement strand
ATCTAGCATTTGTGTGTTTAGCGTGTGACGCATTATCTTAGAGTCAGAACCGGTATCAGGCATGATTAACTACCTCTGGCGATTTCCGCTGGTTCCAACGAATCTTCCCACAACTCCATTCTCGATAGATTAGGAAAGCACCCAACGCCAATAATCCGTTGTCGAATATGCGCGTGACATAGATATACAACGTCATGAACTCCCCGACTGTCACGTTCTGAGTCAGCCAGTTATTCAATTCACCTGTGCTCCATTGGTCTAGGAATGGCTTCATAACATCGCGTGTAATTAAGTCGAAGACCGTGATAATTATCAAACCCTTTGAGCGTGTCCGGATGCATAGGAATATTAGCAAACCTGGGAATGCTAACGTTAGGATCGAACTAATGCCTAAAAGTGCGTATTGTACAAAATCAAACACCGGCAACTCCTCCTCGTTTTTTCGCAGATAACGAAAAGTTGTTATCTATTGTATCATATCATCCGTATTCATGCACATTCAAATACGCTGTTTCCTCTTGACACACCCCCTTATTTTTGCGACAATAATTTGAAAGGAACCTGTATCTTGAAGGTTCGCTGAATTGTTGATACCTTTAGACCTCAATTATATCAATATAGGAGCGGTTTCACATGAAACAAACGTATCGGTACAGTCTTGCAATTTTTCTGTTTTTAATATCTTCTGTCTATGTCGCTGACGCCCAAGTGATTGGTGGCACACTGATTTTTGGACGTGGTGGCGACTCCGTTGGACTTGACCCTGCGCAAGAAGAGGATGGCGAATCCTTCAAGGTGTGTGAGAATATCTACGACAGACTTGTACAGTACAAGAACGAGAGTACGGAAATCGAGCCAGCGCTAGCAGAATCGTGGGAGGCATCGGAGGATGGGTTGACGTGGCGATTTAACCTCCGCAAAGGGGTAAAGTTCCACGACGGTACGCCTTTCAATGCGGATGCAGTGCTCTTTTCGCTCAACCGTCAACACGATCCAAACCACCCCTTTCATAATGTTGGTGGTTCCTACACCTATTGGTTGTACACCGGATTGGCTGAAATTGTAGAGGAAATCAGGGCACCAGATGCCTATACAGTCGAAATAATTCTCAAACGTCCCTACGCCCCTTTCATCTACACTATCGCGATGCCACCCTTTTCGATCGTCAGTCCAACGGCCCTCCAGAAATGGAGGGAAGATTTTAAGAATCATCCGGTCGGCACAGGACCGTTTAAGTTTGTGCGTTGGGATCGGGAAGACAAGGTTGTCTTGGAGGTGAACACAGACTATTGGGAAGGACGCCCACCGCTTGACCGAATAATCTTCCGATCTATCCCCGATAATTCGGTGCGTCTTATCGAGTTACAAAACGGGAGTATTCATGCAATGGAATTTCCGAACCCGGATGACCTGCTCCAGATCCGCGCAGATTCCCAACTCAAGATCATCGAACAGCCCGGTATGAATATCGGTTACCTTGCGATGAATTTCGATAAAAAGCCTTTCGACAACCTGAAGGTTCGTCTCGCCGTCAACCACGCAATCAACAAGCACGAGATTGTTACAGAGCTTTATCAAGGTATGGGCATCCCCGCCAAAAACCCCATTCCACCGACGATGTGGAGTTATGATGACTCGATTGAGGAGTACACCTATGATCCGGCAAAGGCGAAGGCATTACTTGCAGAGGCAGATTACGCAGATGGCTTCGAGACGACACTGTGGGCATTGCCGGTGCCTCGCCCTTATATCCCCGATGGGAGTGCTCTCGCTGCAGCGATTCAATCAGATTTGCGCCATGTTGGAATAATAGCAAAGATTGTGACCTTCGATTGGGGAACGTACTTGGAAAAGACCAAACACGGTGAGCATGACACAGCAATGCTCGGTTGGTCTGCTGACCTCGGCGATCCGGATAATTTCTTCTACTACCTCTTGAGCAAGGAAGCAGCGCAAAAACCAGCGGGGAACATCGCATTCTATCGCAGCGATGAGATGCAGGAAATTCTGGTCGAAGCACAGTCAATTATGGATCAAGCCAAGCGGATCGAACTTTATAAAAAAGCCCAAGCGCTTTTTCACCGCGATGTCCCTTGGGTCCCACTAGCACACTCCAAACAGATCTTAATTATCAACAAACAGATTAAGAATCTCAAACTTCACCCAACATCGTGGAAGTATTTTCGACAGATCTGGCTTGAAAAGTGATGTAACGCATGATTGTCTACGTCTTGCACCGACTCCTCTCAATGGGATTATCGCTCTTTGGTGTTTCGCTGCTCGTCTTTTTCATGGTGCACCTGATTCCCGGTGATGCCGCCCTCGCAATTCTTGGGGAACGTGCGACAGAGGAGGCGTTGACTGAACTCCGTCGCCAGATGGGGCTGAATCAACCGCTGTATAAGCAATATGGGGTGTTCCTGTGGGATTTGGTGCACTTTGATCTGGGACGTTCGTTTAAGACGAACCAACCGGTCATTGACGAAATTCTCCGCAAATTTCCTGCGACGGTAGAACTGACGCTCGCAGCGATGATTTTCTCCATCTTTTTCGGCATAGCTGCAGGGATTATCGCTGCTGTCAATCGTGGGAAGTTTTGGGACTACACGACGATGTTCGGATCATTGGCAGGGATTTCAATGCCAATTTTCTGGCTCGGTTTGATGCTGATCCTGCTGCTTGCTTATACCTTCCCGATTTTTCCCAGCTCACAACGGCTCGACGCTGTATTAGATCTCGACATTCAACACCGTACCCACTTTTATCTGATTGATACCCTGCTCGCTGGCAACTTTGCTGCGTTTCGAGATGCAATCGCGCACCTCATTCTCCCTGCTATAACGCTTGGCACAATACCGTTAGCGATTATCGCTCGCATGACACGGTCTAGCCTCCTAGAGGTTCTCAACCAACAGTACATCGTAACCGCCTATGCTAAAGGGTTACCCAAACGGGTTGTGATTCTTAAACATGCGTTAAAAAATAGCATCATTCCTGTGTTGACAGTCATTGGTCTCCAATTCGGCTATCTGATGGGCGGTGCGATTTTAACAGAACATATTTTCTCTTGGCCCGGGTTGGGTTCGTGGCTGCGGGCTGCGGTTGAAGCGCGTGATATTCGTCCGGTACAGGGTGGTGTTCTCTTTGTCGCGACGGTTTTTATGACGGTGAACCTAATTGTCGATCTGCTCTACGCATATTTTGATCCGCGTATCCGCGTTGGAGGGGAGGCAACATGAGGGACAATCGCCCTCAATTTTATCACGAGCTGCTGCGCCAGAAATCGGCGGTGATTGGCGCATCGATCTTGACGTTTTTCATTATTATCGCACTCTTTGCCCCGCTGATCGCAACCCATGACCCCCGCGATGCAGATGTGAGCGCACGACTCAAAGGTTGGTCTCAAGATCATTACTTTGGAACCGATAAGGTTGGGAGGGATATTTTCAGTCGCATTGTCTACGGCTCGCGGATCTCGATCAAAGTCGGATTGGTTGCGATGACATTCTCAATCTCGATTGGGGCACTGTTGGGTATTATCGCTGGCTATTATGGGGGTTGGCTTGACAACACGATCATGCGGGTGATGGACATGATGCTCGCCATGCCGAGTATCCTACTAGCGATGGTTATTGTTACCATTCTAGGACAGAGTCTGACCAATGCGATTATTGCTGTTTCGATTGTTTACATCCCACAATATGCTAGAATCTTGCGTGCGTCTGTCCTCACCATCCGTGAACAGGACTATGTAGCTGCTGCCCACGCCATCGGGGCAAGCGATTTTCGCATTCTGACCCGTGCGATCTTGCCTAACTGTCTTGCGCCCCTAATTGTGCAGGCAACGTTGGGAATGGGTGCGGCGATTCTGGATGCCGCCGGTCTCAGCTTTCTTGGGCTTGGTGCCGAAATCGGTGAACCGGAGTGGGGTGCGATGCTTAACGAGAATCGGGCGTTGATTCGTCGTGCACCGTGGACTGTCATGACGCCGGGGATTGCAATCTTCCTGATTGTTTTAGGGTTCAATCTACTGGGGGATGCGCTGCGGGATGTGCTGGATCCGCAGGTGAAAACGTAATTGGTTCATTAGTTCATTGGCTCATTGATTACATATCACACAAGTTATTTAAGAAGGGGGAAGCATGAAGATTACGGATATAAAGCCTTTGCCGGTATGGGGAGGTGCAAGGAATTTCTTCTTTGTCAAGGTCGAAACCG
>JAGWBT010000198.1 GCA_021295755.1 Candidatus Poribacteria bacterium | reverse complement strand
TTTAGCACCGAATCGGCTATCTACATCGGTATTGACAGTTTTATCTACTATTACGAAGGGGATCGAACCAAATTCGTCGCGCCTGATATTTACGTCGTCTTAGGGGCAGAGAAGTATCCAGAGCGACGCAGTTTCTACACCTGGGCAGAAGGTGTTGTGCCAACGGTTGTGTTTGAGTTCCTTTCCGACTCCACCGCCGCTCAGGACCGTGGGACAAAGTTGAGACAATACCTCGTTGACATCGGGGTGGCGGAGTATTTTATCCATCAACCCGAAGGGGACAAACCACCAGAATTTCATGGCTGGTGCCGAAACGCATCTGGCGAAATCGAGGGGATTCCACCCGATGCTGAAGGAGGGTTATTTAGTCATCCGTTGGGAGGATTACATCGGCAACGTGCGGCTTTTACGACCATATTTACCTGATGGGACTCCAATCACCACCTCCGCAGAGGAGGTGCAGCTGCGAGAGGAGGCAGAAGCACTTGCCCAAGCAGAAACCGAGCGCAGACACGAGGCAGAAGCACGCGCCCAACAGGAAGCACACCGCCGCCAACAGATAGAGTCCGAGTTAGAACAACTCCGCGCACAATTAGCTGCTTCAGAGGACGAGCGCAGCTAAGTACATGGAATGGCAGATTTGTGTATCTGCCGCTCTTCAGAAAGGTCAAGCACAATGAACGGTACATATAAATCCCCACGTCATCTCCCTTTTGCACCGTTAGGTGGATTAATTGGCGCGCTGCTTGGGGGCGCGCTCTGGGCTAAATATATTCAATGGACCGGGCTTACTGCTGGGTGGGTTGCGCTCGCCATTGGCATCTTCACAGGGATCGGCGTGTTACTGGTAGGCAGGTCGCGGCAAGTCTCTATCAGCCTAGTTGCTGCATTGTTCGCTGTCGTCGGTATCCTGCTCGGCAAATATCTCGACGTTCAATGGAATAAACCGGAAACAGTCACAGTCGCAATTATTGAGAAACATGATGCGCCATCAGACCAATCAGAGGGCGTAGGTAAGATGGTAGAGACACGCGGATTCGAGCCATCGGTCTGGCAATTCATGCGCCAACGCATGGGGTGGATTGATCTTCTCTTCTATGTGGTTTCGGCATACATTGCGTTTCGCGTATCTTATAGCAGACGTTTATATCACTTTTTCTTCAGGACGGGATAACAATCACTATGAAAAAACAGAAATTGTATCAATGCTATAGATTCAATTTACTGGGATGTTTCGGTGTCTTGGTTCTCATCCTGTTCTTGCAACCCACCCTAGGGCTTACACAGGAAGAAAACGATGCGCCTAAAGGTCCACTAGATGACGAACTATTAGAAAATATATCGTCGTTCTCAGAGGTGTTGGCACACATCCAACAGAATCATTTGGATTCTCCTGATTCTGAATCACTTATGTACGGTGCAATTCGAGGGATGTTACGGACACTGGATCCATACAGCCAATTTTTTCCTCCGGAAAACTATGCAGACTTTCGCACAGAGAGTCGTGGCACCTACGGTGGACTCGGCATGGAGATCGGTATCCGGGATGAGCGATTAACAATTATCTCCCCCTTCAAGGGAACACCCGCTGATAAAGCGGGGCTCCAGAGCGGCGATATTATTAGCCAAATCGAAGATAAATCGACAACAAACATGACAACGACTGACGCCGTTGAACATCTTCGGGGTGAGCCGGGAACACAAGTTACCATCACGATTGTCCGCGAAGGTGAACCGAAACCGTTGGAAGTCACGCTGACACGCGATGTTATCCAATTCCCCAGTGTCGAATCAAAAGTTCTTAAGGAAGATATCGGATATATACGGATCAACCAATTCCGCGATAACACCGCCGGTGATGTGGATAAGGTGTTTGAAACCTTTAATCAGCAGGAAATAGAAGGACTCATTTTAGATCTCCGATCTAACCCAGGTGGCTTACTTCGATCTGCCGTTGAAATCGCCAGTGACTTTTTGGGGCCCGGAGAACTGATTGTTTATACACAAGGCAAGACCCCACGCGAAGAATACAGCGCAGAGAGAGGCAAACAGCAAAAACGTTATCCTCTGATCGTCCTTGTCAACGGTGGCAGCGCAAGCGCCTCCGAGATTGTTGCCGGTGCAATCAAAGATCATGGGCGTGGCTTGGTTATGGGGGAAAAGACCTTCGGAAAAGCCTCTGTACAGCAAGTATTTCCACTGAGCGGTGGTGCCGCCGTGAAACTGACAGTAGCACACTACTATAGTCCGAATGGGGTTGATATTCACAAAATTGGTATTATCCCTGATATTGAAGATCCATGGTTCAGTCGTTCAGAAATTCAGATGTTGCGGAAGCTGCAAAAACATAAGGCAATCACAGACTTTATTGAAACAAACGGGGATGACATCCTTGCCCAGTTGCAAAAGGCAAAACGTGCTTCTAAAGAGGATGCCGAAGCTGCCTCAACCCTAAGAAAATACCAGCGACTGGTCGATTCGCTTACAGCGGAAGGGATTATCTTGAGCGATGTTGGGTTAAAACTCGCAATTGCGCGAGAAACGGAAAACGATCTTGATGAGTACGAATATGATCCGCGAATCATTCGGGCTATCGACCAGCTGCGCGCGTTCAAAATTTATCAGTCAACATTGAAGACCGATAACTCAAAATAACCAATCGGCAATTGAGAATTATTTCATGATTACCAAACGAATTATTCCGTGCCTCGATGTTCGAGCGGGCAAGGTCACAAAAGGGGTCGCTTTCCAAGGCAATATTGATGTCGGCGATCCGGTGGCGATGGCGCGTGCGTACTACGAAGGCGGGGTGGACGAACTTGTGTTTTATGACATCACCGCCAGCAACGAAAGGCGCGACATTATGATTGATGTCGTTTCAGCGGTTGCGGCAGAGATCTTCATCCCTTTCTCGGTGGGTGGTGGGCTACGAACTTTAGAGGATATGCGCCGCGTCCTCCTTGCGGGAGCGGAGAAGGTGAGTATCGACTCCGGTGCGGTGAGAAATCCACAACTCCTCGCAGAAGGTGCAAAAGCGTTTGGTAGTCAGTGCGTTGTGCTAAGTATGCAGGTCAAACGGGTCCCGAAAAGTGATGAGATTCCAAGTGGATTTGAAATCTACATCGATGGCGGTCGTCGCCCGATGGGGTTAGATGCCCTTCAGTGGTCGCAACGCGGTGTGGAACTGGGGGCTGGCGAAATTGTGGTCAACAGCATTGACCAAGATGGAACGAAAGCGGGGTATGATATAGAACTGACAGGAGCAATTGCGGCACTCGTTCCGGTCCCTGTCATTGCTTCTGGCGGTGCAGGCAATCCGGAACATATCCGCGATGTCTTCGTCGAGAGTAATGCTGATGCCGCCATTGTCGCCTCGATCACCCATTACGGTGAGTTCTCAATTGAGCATATCAAGCGCTACCTTGAGAAAGAAGGGGTCCCGATCCGCAATACATGGTAGTTTATTGGTTAATTCGCATGTAGGTCGAGATTCATATCTCGACACAAAAATGTCGATTTTGGAAAATCGACCTACAGAAGTCCGAAGCCGTCATTAATCATTCGCTCGGAATGTCGGTGCGCTTACACTTTCGATAGTGATGTTGATGCACGCAGGCAATCCCGATGCCAATGCCCGCTCAACCGCAGGGGTGAGATCGTCCGGATCCTGAACAAACTCGCCATGCCCTCCCAACGCCTCAATCACTTTGTCATAACGTGACGGCAACAGCTCACAACCGACCGTGCGCCCTTCCCCATAATTCTGAATCTGCAACTGATGCTCGGCATTCCAACGGGCGTCGTTTCCGACAACTACGATGATAGGCAGATTGTAGCGTAGTGCGGTATCGAATTCCATAGCGTGGTAACCGAATGTGCCATCGCCTAAGAAAACAAAGACGGGTCGTTGTGGATGTGCCAGCTTCGCTGCGAGTCCCATCGGAACAGAACTACCGATTGAGCCTGCAGGACCATTGATGAGGCGATGCTGCGCTTCCAAGCCCGCCTGTACCCACTGCCCAAACTCCCCGCCGTCGCTGACAAATACCGCGCTATCATCAAGGAATGGCTGCAGCGCTTCACAGACGCGCAACGGGTGAATGGGTTGATCTAAAGAGCTGCGTACTTGCTCCCATTCCGGCGGAGTAGCCCTCCGCGCTGCCATCACTTCCGCTCGCCAAGAATCGTGCCGTCTTTCCCTTTGTGAACCTTCAAGGGCTTGTGCTGCGGCTGTCAACCGACGCACGATGTTCGTTGGTTCCGCGTGTATCGCCAGAACGCTTGGCTGTTCCGGGCGTAGCTGCGACGCATCCGCGTCAATCTGGATGA
>JAGWBT010000197.1 GCA_021295755.1 Candidatus Poribacteria bacterium | reverse complement strand
GACTATCTCGATCGTGGACATTTCCGATCAATTTATGATGTAGGACGTACCGGCGAATATGAAACAATTCAAGGCGTAGTGGTCAATCACAGCGAATTCACACCGAGCCGCAGAGGGGCAAAGTCTGTCGGCAGGATCGCTGTCTATGACCAAGAAGGTGTGGCGCAGTTGGTCAATTTTGGGCGCCGTGTCGGCTATCTCAAGAACCTACTGAAAGTTGGCACACCTGTTGTCGTGAGCGGTAAATTTACCCGCCGCAATAACGAAATCCAAACCACCGATTTTGAATTTGAAGTGCTTGAGGAGGAGGACGCAGATCTCATTCACACGGGCAGAATCGTACCTAAGTACGCGCTGACAGCGAAGTTGACCCAACGGATGCTTCGACAGTGGACCAAGACAGTCGTAGACGGGTATGCAGAGGGATATCCAGAGATTTTGCCGCTAGACCTCCGACAACGAAATCAGTTGATAGATCGGTGCACGGCGGTCCAAGAGGTTCACTTTCCCTCATCCGAGGGGTATAAAGATGCGGCACGGAGGCGGTTGGCGTTCGATGAGTTTTTCCTTCTGGAATTGGGGCTTGCAGAGGAGCAGGGGATCGCTTTCCGAGTCGAAGGTGAGCTGTTAGATCGGTTTATTGAGGCGTTGCCCTTCCAACTGACGGCCGCGCAGAAACGAGTGATTGAGGAGATTAAGTCGGACATGGCGAACGCAGAGGCGATGAATCGGTTGCTTCAAGGGGATGTCGGATCCGGAAAGACAATCGTTGGAGCGGTTGCC
Source organism: Candidatus Poribacteria bacterium (assembly GCA_021295755.1). Classification (NCBI taxonomy): domain Bacteria; phylum Candidatus Poribacteria; species Candidatus Poribacteria bacterium. Next base: position 3,783 of record JAGWBT010000197.1, on the reverse strand, counting down.
TTATTGTGCGCGATTCAGAGCGGGTATCAGGGGGCGCTGATGGTGCCCACAGAGATCCTCGCCGAACAGCATACCTACAACCTATCGGAATTGCTTGAACCGCGGGGCTTGAAAGTCGTCCTACTCAAAAGCGATCTTTCCAAAACAGAGCGTGACAAAGCCCTCGCTGCCATTGCCGATGGCTCGGCTCACGTCGTTGTCGGGACGCACGCCCTGATTCAAGAGGGTGTGGAGTTTCATCAGCTTGGACTAGTAATCATTGATGAGCAGCACCGCTTCGGTGTGATGCAACGTGCGACACTCCGTGATAAAGGGACAACCCCGGATGTCTTGGTTATGACGGCGACCCCCATCCCGCGGACACTTGCCCTGACAATTTATGGCGACCTCAATGTGTCCGTGATTGACGAAATGCCGCCGGGACGGCAGAAGATAACGACAAGATGGGTGAGGGAAAAGGATCGCGAAAAACTGTACGCGCAGATAGAGAAGGAGGTCCAACATGGGCGACAGGCGTACATCGTTTATCCACTTGTCGAAGAGTCAGAAAAGTTAGAGGAAATTAAAGCGGCAACGGAGATGGCAGACCACTTTCAGACTAATGTGTTTCCGCATCTGCGGGTCGGGTTGTTGCATGGACGGATGCGATCGGTGGAGAAGCAGGATGTGATGGGTCGCTTCAAAAATAAAGAGATTGATATTCTGGTATCTACCACCGTCATCGAAGTTGGGATTGATGTGCCAAATGCCACGCTCATGGTGATAGAAAACGCCGAGCGGTTTGGATTGTCGCAAATGCATCAGTTACGCGGGCGCGTCGGGCGCGGTACGTATAAATCCTCCTGCCATCTGATTAGCGGTCCAATGACCGACGATGGGGTACGTCGAGTCAGGGCGATGACACGCACCAATGATGGTTTTGAGCTTGCAGAAGCGGATTTGGAAATTCGAGGACCAGGCGAATTTTTTGGGACCCGCCAATCCGGGCTTCCAGACTTCAAAATTGCCAACATCCTCAGGGATGTGTCATTGCTTGAAATCGCTAAGTCAGAGGCGAATCGGCTCGCTAAGGCAGACCCTAATCTGAGCCAACCCGTGCATCAGGTGTTGAAAGAGGTGTTACAGACCCAGTGGCGTGGACATTTGAAAATGGCATCAATCGGTTGACTAAAGAGTTCGCTAGTAAATCAAAAATCTCATGTATTCATTCTAAATTGAAAGGACTGAATTTATGGCAGAAAACGAAGATACAAATGTAGAGAGACACGCTGAAGATCCCTATGCTCTGCGAAGCGAATATATTCAAGAACCTCCCGTTGGGTTTTGGAATACGGTCAAGTTTCTCGGACCAGGGTTAATTTTAGTTGGTTCCGTGGTTGGATCAGGCGAAATTATTCTTACGACAACGCTCGGCGCAACGGTCGGTTTTGTAATGCTTTGGTGGATGCTACTCAGTTGCTGGGGCAAGAGTATTGTGCAGGCAGAACTCGGACGTTACGCTGTCTCATCGGGCAATACCGCTCTCTCTGCGTTCAACGATATCCCCGGTAAGTTTCCCTTTTTCCGCAGCAAAATGTCTTGGTTTATTTTCCTATGGTTCCTGCAACAGATTCCCGGTCTCATGGGTGGTGGTGGAATTTATGGGGGTGCAGGACAGGCATTGAGCATGATGATGCCGTTTATGGACTCGAGATACTGGACAATTATCGTTGCTATAGTGACAGCGACGTTGATTCTGAGCGGCACCTATCGTTTCCTCGAAAAGTTGTTGACCTTCATGGTTGTGACTTTCACCTTCATCACGTTGGCATGTGCGATCCTGCTACAATTCACAGAATATGCTATCACGTGGGCGGACGTGGGGGCTGGACTACGGTTTGATTTCCCTGCCTTTGCAATTGCAGCTGCCTTGGCGGCTTATGGAGGCACCGGTGTCAATGCCGGTGAGTCTATGGCGTACACCTATTGGTGCACCGAAAAGGGCTATGCCCGTTTCACCGGACCGACCGATGACAGCGAAGGCTGGGTAAATCGGGCGCGTGGCTGGATTCGCGTTATGCAGACCGATGTGGTTCTGACGTTAATTGTTCTGACTTTTGCAACGATCCCTTTTTACATGCTGGGTGCCGGCGTACTGAATCGTATGGGACAGATGCCCGACGGATTGGATACGCTCAGTATTTTGTCTAATATGTACACACAGACGTTAGGTCAATGGGCATGGTGGCTGTTCATGTTCGGGGGATTCTTTGTCCTTTTTTCAACGGTGGTGTCGGGGCTCGGTGGTGGTTCACGGATGATCGCCGATGTAATGGGCGTCATTGGTGTGATTGACCCCAACGACTACAACAAGAGAGTCCGTGTGCGACGAATCTGGGCGGTGGCTGCACCAGCCATCCAATCGGTGTGTTATTTCTTTATCAAGAATCCGGTCTGGATGCTCACTATCAGTGGCACGATTGGGGCGATGATGATGCCACTTGTTGCGGGGAATACAATCTACCTGCGATATTTTCGCACCGATCGCCGTATCGCACCGGGACGGAAGTCCGACGCCGTGCTTTGGGCATGTTTTCTCGCGATGATCGGACTCGCAATCTATGCTATCTATCTTCAGTTTACTAAGCCCGCATAGTCATGAAAGGAATGGAATTGATGCTCACTCCCAAAGAAAAGCAATCCTACGAGGAGAACGGTTTTATTCTGAAAAAAGCCCTTGCTTCGCCTGAAGAGATAGAAAAAATCCGTGAAGAGATTGAAAACATTCACAATCGCATGGCGGAACAACCGGTTGAAGGGGTTGGTCTTTCGTGGGAAGAGTTCGATGATCCTTCCCTACCCCCACGGCTTAAGCAGCTGATGAACAGCGAGTTGATAAGCCCGACCCTGAACCAAATTCTGCGTTCCGATACAATGTTGGACATTATTGAACAGATGATTGGTCCCAATGTTTCACTCTATCACAGCAAGCTGCTCCCCAAAGATGCCAAAGATGGCACAGCGATTCCGTGGCATCAGGATTATGCCTATTGGAATCGGGACGATAATCGCCCGTTGATGGTGAACTGCCAACTGGCGATTGATGCCACAAGACAGGAGAACGGCTGCATCCAGTTTGTCCCCGGCAGCCATAAATGGGGTTTGCAAGAACATCAACGACGTCAACAGACATTTGGCGTATTCTTGCCGGGACACTACCATGAACGCGAGGATGCTGTTAAAGTCGAGATGGAACCGGGGGATGGGGTCTTTTTCAACGCGCTGATTATTCACGGCTCCGCTGCTAACACCTCTAATCTGCCTCGACGGATGAACACCTTTGCGTATAATGTCACCGGCAACGGACTGATGCAGTGCCGGCGGGCGCTGCGCGGCAAACCGCTGTGATATTCAACATAATGGGGCGTTTTTCCGTTTTTGATACGAAAGTAGGTATATAATATGGCTTCTAAGAAAACTGTTGCTTTCAACGAGCTTCTGGATTCTAACGATTCTACAATTTACGATTTGGAAACCCATTCACCCGGTCCTGAGGGCAGTCTGCCACTGACGCCGGAAATGCTGCTCAATTTGCCGAGCGGAGATGTCTTCGCTTGGAGCCATAATGCAGGTATGGGATGGGCGCCCGGTGAACTTAATCGGAGAGAGTTTCTTATCCTTAGCACACAAGGGGGGATCCGCGCACCGGACGGGAGTCCGATTGCACTTGGCTACCACACCGGGCATTGGGAGGTTGGCTTGTTGATGCAGGCTGCCGCCGAGGAATTCAAAGAACTCGGCATG
>JAGWBT010000196.1:2606-7760 GCA_021295755.1 Candidatus Poribacteria bacterium | reverse complement strand
AGTGTAACAGTGTAACAAGTGTAACAGGGAAAGAGCAAGAGGGGGTAAAAGCAAAAACGTCATACACGTACAAAAGATACACCGAAAGTTTTAGAGAATGGTTGCAGTTACTGAATTACAGCAAAAGCGGTATTGATCGTATGCCCCGGCAGTTAGCCGAGTTCTTTAGTTGGTTGGAAAAAGAAGCCCGCCTGCCGGACGGACAGGGAGTAAAAGAGATCAGCAGCATTACAAGAACACACACCAAACTTTTTTACCATCACTTAAAATACCACCGCAAAAGTCAAAACAGCGGAGAGTTCTTAAAAAGCAGCACCCAGAACAGTTACATCCATTGCCTGAAACTCTTTGCCCATTACTTAGAAGAAACAGGCCAGGGAAAGCTGACCATAGATTTACCCTACGAACCCAAAGAAGTAACCAGGCGGGAAATCCTCACCTTAAAAGAAATAGACAGCCTGTACAATGCAACAACCGATGATGAAAAAGGATTAAGAGAAAGGGCTATACTGAGCCTGTACTACGGATGTGGTGTAAGAAGCAACGAAGGAATCCAAATGAACTTAGAGGACGTAATGACGGATAAGAAAATGGTGTACGTCAGAAAGGGCAAGCAGTACAAGGAAAGGTATGTGCCGTTTGTAGCCCATCAGCAAAAAGACTTTTTGTTATACCTGAAACATTGCCGGCCACAGCTTTTACGAAACCCGGAAGAACAGGCCTTTTTATTAGGAAATCAAGGCAAAAGAATCGGTTACGGCTTACTGCTTGGAACACTCAAAAGATTACAGGAAAGAACAGCAGATGAAAAACTACAAGCCAAAACCATCGGATTACACACTTTACGCCACAGTATCGCTACCCACCTACTACAAACAGGAATGAAGCTCGACAGCATCAGCCGTTTTTTAGGGCACAGCAAACTGAGAAGTACTCAGGCATATACCCATCTTGCCCATGAGATCGAGTAACTACATAACAGCATTAGAACATTACCTGAAAGAACGGCATTACCGAAACGGAACTATCCGGGACAAGAAAACATACATCTGCAGGTTTTTAGACTGGTTAGAAAGTGAAGCGTTGGAAGTGGAACAATGCAGCTACAGCGATTTACTGAACTTTATCCGGGAGTTGAAAAAACACCTCATTGCAGTAAGGCAACTCTACGAAAGTCAAATGAGCTTAGAGCACCTGAACTACAACCCTGCAGCGAATCTTTACATCAAAGGACACATCCAACGCCTGCCGCATGACCTTTTGAACCAAAAACAGTTAATCAAAATCTACAACAGTCTGCAACCAAAAACACCGGTACAGTACAGGGATAAAATGATCTTTGGAATGTATATCAACCAGGGACTGATTAGAAAAGAAATCGACCGGCTGACCGTTGAAGATCCGGACCTGGAAAAAGGGATCCTGCGGATCCGGAAAAACATCAAGCTCAATGAAAGGATATTGCCTTTAGCATCCTACCAGGTGATGAGTTTACACAAGTATTTACAGGAAATCAGACCGCAATTATTGAAACAAAGCAAAGGAGAAAAAGGCAAACGCTTGTTTTTTACTCTGGCTAACAATGAAAGCATGAACGACTGTTTAAAGTTCTTCCTCAGAGCCTTGAAAAAACAGCACCCGGAACTAAAAAGCTTCCACCAGATCAGGAGCAGTGTAATCAGCAAATGGATAAAAGAAAAGCCGATAAGAGAAGTACAATATATGGCAGGACACAACAGCATTACCAGTACGGAAAGATATAGGCAGATAGATTTACAGGATTTACAAGAGAGCCTGAACCGGTTCCATCCGATGAGATGAGAACTTGAAATCGCAAATTGCGATACCAAAAAATGAAAGAGTAATTTTACAAACCAAATAAAAACAGAAAATGAGTAAAGAAGTTACCATACCACAGGAAGTAATTTTAAGCAAGATATACGAGATAAGAGGTCAAAAAGTAATGCTGGACAGTGATCTGGCCGAATTGTATGGAGTTGAAACAAAAGCGTTAAAGCGAGCCGTAAGGCGTAACATTGACATCTTTCCGGAGCATTTTATGTTTGAACTGACCAAAGAGGAACACGAATCTTTGAGGTACCAAATTGGCACCTCAAACGAAGGAAGGGGTGGAACACGTTATCTGCCAATGGTTTTTACTGAACATGGAATCATCCATGCTGCCCATGTTTTACGTAGTCCAAGGGCCCGGAAAATGAGTGTCCGCATCACCGAGATTTTTATCAGAATGCGTGAAATATTACAAACTCATCAAGACTTATTTTTACAACTGGAAGAAATCCGCAGCAAGGTATCCGGTCAGGAAGAACAAATAGCACTGATTTTTGAATACATTAAGCAGTTCGAGCAAATAAAACAACAAGAGCTTGAACAGCAAAACCGACCACCAATAGGATACAAAACCGGCAAGAAGTAATTTATGGATACATTTGGATACGTTTTGGATATACCCACAAATCCAGACGCACTAATGCCCCCGCTTCGTTCCTCGCAAAACTCGTCACCCCGACACAGGAAACAAGGTATTCGTCATCAGTCGTCAGCAAAAAATCACGCCAAGCCTTTGCAGCACTTGTTTTTGATAGTGTTAATTTTTTAAGGTAAAAACAAGAGCTACAAAGCCCTGCGGGTCTCCGCTGCGCTTCGAGCTTGTCATGCTTTTTGCAGTTCCTCCTTCTTCCTCATGGCAGCCTACTGTGTCTTTTTTGCCACTTCTCTACACTCCGCTAAAGCTTTGTTCCGTTCAGTCGCAAAAAATCCACCGGCTGCCCATTATTTTGCTCGCCTGCGGGTCGCTGCGGGCTGCGGCTTGACTTTGTTTAATAAGCCTCCGGCAGGTAGGTAAGCCTTGTGTAGTGCGGTCAGCAAGCCTCGCCCCTCATTCTTCGGTTCTCCGTTTGCTGCCCTTCTACATAGCTGCAAGTCGCCTTCCTTCGTCAGGCTTTTACTTGCAGCACCCTTGCTCCACTCGCAGGACGGCTCGCGATGCTTGTCTGCTGCCCATTACGCTACGCTCCACAGTCAGCAGCCAGCCTTTTTAGCCGCAGGCGCTGTTCCCTGTGTTACCCACAATCCGTACACCTTCCGCCCTCAATCAAATGCAGTTCTCCGATTAACGTTTAGTGGTTCGGTTGGAGCATCAGCCAGGACAAAGGAAGCCCACCAGTCCACCGCACTACCAAACTTCCTTTATCCTGTCCGATGTGATTTTTTTTTCTTTCAAATGGGAAGCCCCGCAGGGAACTGAATAGCACATAATGGAAGCGTGTATAAGACATCGTTTTAAATGTGTTTTATACAGAATTATGTGCTTGTTGTTCAGTTGAAAATCTCAGTTGAAAGAAAAAAAGCCCCCGGAAAACAGTATCTTTATCGCCTGAAAAATGGGTTGCAGAAAACTATCATATTACGAAAATACTACTGCTTTTAGGGAAGCAAGCCCGTTAAAAGTGGTGTATAAAAATCCGCAAGTCTGCCGGAAAGAAAAACCTGTTTTTAGAGAAGTAGGTGAAACACTTGAACAAGGCGGGGGGAATTGGTTAAGCAGTCCTGTTGGAGATGCTCCTATTTCATCTGAGTTTATGTCTACCAGAAATTGTGCTGGGTGCTCCAATACTCATGGAGGTACGGACTATGCAGTACCTGTTGGCACTCCAGTTGTTGCAACTGCTCCCGGAACGGTAGCCAGGTCATACAGGTCAGGTTCATACGGGAATGTTGTTATTGTGAATCACGGAGAGGCAGCTCAAGGAAGTGGCAATGTTTATACCTTATATGCTCATGGGAGTTCTTTGCAAGTTCAACAAGGAGCAACAGTAAATACGGGGGATTTATTAATTAATTCCGGAAATACCGGGAGGTCAACGGGTCCCCATTTACATTATGAGGTAATTGTTACCCCGCATACTCCTTTCCAAAGTCAATTCTTTGGCAATTTGCAGATAAGACATGCGCCAACTGATTTAGGTTATTTCTTAGGCTACTAATCTATGGATAGACAAAAAATTATATTGTTTGCAGTTCTTTTGAGCATTTTTTCAAGCTCGTGTAAATCCGAGCCATCCAAAGATAGAAATGAACCTGAAAAGAAGGTTATTACTGAAAATCAAGCTTCGAATAATCAAGATACCACACAGGTAACAAAATTTGTTGATGATGATGAGTTTGTTTTTGGAGTAATTGATAATGATTTAACAATTTCTTACTTCAAGTCTCAGTTTAATCTAATAGAAAAGCAGGTAATACAAAATCAGCATAATCCTGCTTTGAGTGATACGGTTATGATTTTTAGCAATGGAAAGGACACGGCAAATTTTTATGTATCTCCTTCAAATACTATTCTTCAGGAAGCGGTCATTAACTCACAGGAAATTGTTTTGAATGACAGTATTAAAGTAGGTACTGATGATGAAGTCTTAAAAAGAAGGTTCAATTTGAAATCTATACCCGATTCACTTGTTGTCAAGGACTTTGAAAATAGCAGTTATTTCCTTTTTACCTTCCAGAAAAGTAAAATAGATCGGATAGTCTATAAGGCAAGGTATTATGATTGATACTTATATTACAAAGCTCCCTGCAGCTTCATTCTGTCAATAAAGGAATCCAGGAACACGTACACACATTCTTTTTCTTTGGTGGGTAATTTAGAAACCGCCTGAATCCTTTTTAACATGGTATCATCCAGTTCCATGTCGGTAGCTCCGGTCAGGTAGTCCAGTGAAACATTCATGGCCTGGGCAATCTTCACGGCCATCTCAATAGTAGGCCGTACTTCTCCACGTTCATAACGACCATAGGCATCACCACTAATGCCAATCTCTTTCCCGACTTCTGCCTGGGAAAGCTTTTTCTTTTTTCTCACCGTCATTAAACGCTCGCCAAAAGTCATAAATGTATTATTTAATGCATGAGATCAATGTTCTGAGCAAAAATACAAACAAAAGATGTAGTAAAAAAGTTAGGTATGTTTATTTGTGTAATACAATAATTGTAGATTTGCGACAAGTTTGTAGGATTTAAAATTTTTCAACAAAAATCACAAGCATGGAAATAAGCGACATAAAAAGCAAGCTCAGTTTATCAGACGTACTGAATTACTACCACTTAAAACCCGATAAACACCTGCGGTTGCAC
>JAGWBT010000196.1:0-2538 GCA_021295755.1 Candidatus Poribacteria bacterium | reverse complement strand
GACGTGATAGATTTTATAATGTACAAAGAGAACTGCACCAAACATGAAGCGATAAAGAAAGCCGAGCAGATGATAAACGGAGAAACCAAACCCGGAGCGGAACTAACAAGAGCAGCGGTACTCACCAAAATGTTTACCTACTTCAAAAACGCCATATACAACAGCAAACCGGTACAGGAATACTTACAGCAAAGGAACCTGGATTACCAGAAAACGGAAGTCGGTTACAACAGCGGCCAGTTCCATCACGGGAATAGGAAAGACCAACATCTGATTGAAAGCTGTTTGAAATACGGACTGTTACAAGACAAAGGCCATGTAAACAACCGCACCGGGGAAAAGCATACAGTCCCTTTGGCAAATGGGGTGTAGTGTTCCCGTTACGCAACCAACAAAACCAGATCGTGAGCCTGTATTTTAGAAGCACAAAGAATGAGGATAAAGCAAAACACTACTACCTGAAAGACCGGCAGGGCCTTTACCCGAAATACCCTGCTCCCAACACCAAAAAGCTGATACTGACCGAGGCCATTATAGACGCAGCGACACTATTACAGCAAGAGCAAATCACCAAAGAACATGAAATACTATCCCTTTACGGCACCAACGGACTGACGGAAGAACACATAAAAGCCATCCGGGAACTGGAACAGTTAGAAGAAGTGATATTGTTCTTTGATGGTGATGCAGCCGGAGAAAAAGCAGCGGAAAAATACAGTGCCGAGCTCCACCAACTGAAACCAAACATTACCATTAGTAAAGTCCCCACACCGGAAAAAGAGGATATCAATAGCTTACTGGACGGCCACAGCCCGGAAATATTAGCCCAACTGATTGAAGATAGAACAGCTTTTGTTTTTTCAAATGGGGAAACTTCAAATGAAGTCGAGAGCCTCGACACGCAAATAAAACCAGTTGAAAAAGAAACCCGGAGCGGATCAGCTACCAGGACAATCAAATGACGGTTACCGTCTGGGGCGGGATAGAAAAAGAGAACCTGAGCAGATTAAGAGTGAGTTTACATATAAAGAATAAAGAGAACCGTTACAAGACTTTTAGGGATGATGTGAATTTATACAGCCACTCTGCCGTAAAGAAACTGGTACAAAACGCATCGGAAACCTTAGAGCTTCCCACCACCCAAATAGAAAAGACCATAACGGAACTGACCGAACAGTTAGAAGCCTACCGCATGGAAGAAAGAGCCCTGCAAATACAGGCACTCAAACCCAAGCAATACGAAATGACCCCGGAGGAAGTGCGAGCCGCACAGGCATTTTTAAAAGAAAAGAAGCTCGTTAAAAAGACTTTGAATCAGATCCAGCAAAGCGGACTGGTAGGAGAACAAAAAAACGGGCTGATGCTGTTCTTTTTGTACTTATCGAGATTAACAGACGAACCATTGCACGCCATCATCTTTGGAAAATCCGGAAGCGGAAAAACCTATTTACAAAAGCGTATCAGCGAATGTTTACCCGAAGAATCGGTAAGAACCATCACCAGTTTAACCGAAAACACCCTTTATTACTCGGCCAAAGGCTTCTGGCAGCACAAACTATTACTGATAGAAGATTTAGAAGGCGTTTACCAGGCATTTTTACCGCTTAGGGAATTTATGAGCAACCAGAGCATTAGCAAGCTGACAACGGATAAAGACGCCAAAGGCAACAACGTACAAAAGTGCTGACCGTGGAAGGTCCGATATGCGTAAGCGGAGCCACCACCAAAGAAAGCATTTATGAGGATAACGCCAACCGGTCTTTTTTGCTGCACATAGATGAAAGCCCCGGCCACCTTGACAAAGTGATGGAATACCAAAGAAAAACCAAAGCCGGGATGATTAACGAAAAGCAACAGGAACAGGCAAAGCAAATCCTGAAAAATACTCAAAGACTATTGCAGAATATCAAAGTCATTAACCCTTACGCCATGGAGCTACGCATACCGGAACTGGTTTTTAAGAAGCTGCGGACGAATATGCACTACCTGAAATTAATAGAGATTATCACCTTTTACCACCAGGCACAAAGACAGGTCAAAAAAAGCAGCACTGGAACCGCTTACATAGAAACCACCCTGAGCGACATTGAAACGGCCAACTGGCTGGTAAAAGAAAGCCTGCTCAGAAAATCAGACGAACTAAACGGAGAGCTGCGCCAGTTCTTTGAACGGCTGAAAAGTACGGTTGCCGAAGGGCAAAGCTTTTACAACAAGCAGATCAGGGAAGCCTTTAGAATGAACAGAATGCAGGTCAACCGTTACCTGAGAAACCTTGAAGGCATGGGCTATCTGGAACAAAAAGGAGGCAACCGCAAACAAGGCTTTGAATACCAGGTTTGCAGCTATGCAGAATACGAGCAGTTAAAAGCCGGAATAGATGTACTGGACGAAAACCTGAACAAAATCAAAGCGAAGTGTAACGGTAAGAAAACGGAAGAAATTAAGTGTAACACCAGTGTAACAGAAGTGTAACACAGGTAATCTGTTCAGAAAAAAGCCTTAAAATCAACCGCTTATGGGCAAGTGTAACAGTGTAAC
>JAGWBT010000195.1:9325-13313 GCA_021295755.1 Candidatus Poribacteria bacterium | reverse complement strand
TGGGCGATACTTACGTTTTGGACAATGCCTTTGCCGGCAACATCTAGCCATATCCGAACAACCTGCTCATGCGCCCGAGGTGGTATTTTCCCCTCGGTTTGTATGCCTATAATGATGTTCTCCTCTGCGAAATATGGACCGTTGACTCGCATAAGGAGCCCAATGGTGAAGCTTTCGAGATTCAGAACTGGTGCTTTGCGGTCCTCCGCCTCGTTGGCGAAAACTGTCTTAGACCGAGTTGCGGTATACCACGCAGCATCGTCCGCCTTAAGACCGATTGATGGAATTTCAATGGGACCCATTTCAAGGACTGGTTTGGCTTCGCCCTTGCTAATTTCTCCGCCAGCAGTGCCGGCATTCTTCCAAGCGTTGTCCCCCTTGTCTTGCCTAGTTTCTAAGGGGTTGAAGTAAAGCACAGGTTTCTTCACCGGGCTCGCGGCAAGCGCTATGGAGGATGTCAACACCATGATAAGCGCGAGAGTGAGGATAGTTCTGTTAGACGTTTTCATATTGATGCACTCCTTCTGCGTTCTGGTAGAGGAGAGTTTTATGCTCTCCTTGTTGAGCTACTGATAGCTTGTGCAATTCTGGTTGCAAAATCCCCACAATAAGACCTGAGAACCTTTATTAAAGTTTAACAAAAAATCACTCGATTGTCTACAAAAATAAGCAATTGTACTGAGGTAACATCAGATGGTCAATTTACATAACAGATGGATTTCCTTTTTCTTTATCGTGATTTGCCTAAATCTGTGCAGTGTTCGCCTCTATTCGGAGTCGGAGTTTCAGACGCATCTCCAGAAGGCAAATCTGTACGCGAGTCAACGCGAATTTGTCAAAGCGGTTGAACATCTCTCGGAGGCGATCAAGATTCAGCCGCGAGAGGTTGAGGTACACGTTCAATTTGCAATTGTCTGCAGCAGGCTAGGCTGGATTGACAAAGCGGTTGAATCTTACGCGATTGTGCTGCATCTTGATCCCAACTCACCGAGTGCACAATACGGCTTAAAGGTGCTCGGACACTATCAGATCGGTTTAATCTATGCGAGGAAGGGGGCATTTGAAAAAGCGAAAACCCAATATCAACTCGCCATCGGATTGGATCCAGAACTAGCACTGCCACATTTCCAACTCGGCTACCTCTTGACCCAACAAGGGAAGTTTGAGGAAGCTATTCCCTGTTACCAAAAAGCGCTAGCACTTTATCCAGATCACACCGGTGCCTACTATCAGCTAGCGAATGCCTATTTCCGGATGGGCAAACAGGAGGAAGGGAAACGTCAGTTGGAAAGGTTTCGGGAGATTAAGGCGAAGGAACGGTTTAATCTCGCAGAGCAATCGCTGAAGGAGGGAGAGATTGATGAAGCGCTGACAGCGTTTCAGCGGGCACTTGATATGGATGCCGCGTTCGCGCCGGCTTATGCGCGACTCAGCGCCATTGCTCTCCAACAGAATGATTTGGAAACCGCAGCGGAGTATCTCCAACAAGCACTTGAGATCAGACCCAATTTTGCTGCGGGGCACTATCAATTGGGCAGTATCTATCACAAAAAGGGTGAGGCCGAGAAAGCAATTGAATCGTTTGAGACCGCTCTCCAACTTCGCCCAAATTTTGCCCCGGCTTGTAATGCACTCGCTTGGCTCTATGCCGAGAGCGAGAAAAACATAGATGAGGCGATCTCGCTTGCGACACGGGCGGTCAAATTGAAACCGACCGCCTCCTACTGGGATACCCTTGCTTACGCCCTGTATAAAGCGCAAAGGTACAAAGATGCTGCTGCAGCTATTGCCACAGCAGTTGACCTGCAACCCAATGATCCGGACTATGTGGCGCGCCAGAAACTCATCCAAAAAGCAATCGCTGAACAGAAGAAATGAGGAAAAGCAGAATGGAAGGAAGGTTACTTTACGCAATACGCAATACGCAATACGCAATACGTTTCGCACATCACGTTTCACGTTTCACGTTTCACCTGCTCATCCCCTTGCTGTTTGCTTCTCTAACTGTCGCAGCCCAAACTGTCGCAGCCCAAACGCCAATCTTCACCGACGTGACTGCCGAAGCGGGTATCAATTTCAAGCATACAAACGGCAGGAGCGGTGAATTCTATTTTGTCGAACAACTCGGCTCAGGGGCAGCATTTCTTGATTACGATAATGATGAAGATCTCGATATCTACTTCGTCAATGGAGCGGATCTGCCCGGTTTTCAATCGGGGAAGCCACCAACGAACCGTCTCTATCGAAATGATGGGGACGGAACCTTTACCGATGTAACGGAGATTGCCGGGGTTGGAGACAAAAGTTACGGTGTTGGGTGCTGTGTCGGAGATTATGACAACGATGGACACCTTGATCTGTATGTGACCAATTTTGGAAAAAATCGCCTCTACCGCAACAACGGAGATGGAACTTTCACCGATGTGGCGGACCGAGCCAATGTTGCAGATGTGCGTTGGGGTGCCTCGTGCGCCTTTGCAGACTATAATAACGATGGGTATCTTGATTTGTATGTGACCAACTATATTCAGTACCAACTGGATAAAAACAAAATCTGCAAAAATAAAGGGGTGCGCACGTATTGCAACCCGCAGGAATACGTGGGCGAAGCGGATATCCTCTATCGAAGCAATGGCGACGGAACATATACGGAAGTTACCCAAGGGGCGGGCGTTTACCAACCGCGGAGCAGAGGACTTGGAATCGTCTGGGGCGACTACGACAGCGATGGCTATATTGACCTCTATGTGGCGAACGACACAAATGAGAATCACCTATTCCACAATAACGGCGATGGTTCATTCTCCGATATGGCTTTTTTTGCAGGTGTTGCGTTGAGCGAAAACGGCGAGATGGGAAGCGGTATGGGCGTTGATTTTGGTGATTACGACAACGATGGTCATTTGGATATTATGGTGACCAATTTTCAGGACGAAGTGGCAACCCTATACCACAATGACGGAGATGGTTTTTTTTCTGACGCTTCTTATATCTCTGGAACCGGAGAAAGCACTTACGCATCCTTGGGGTGGGGTGTCTGTTTCTTCGACTATGATAACGACGGTGCCAAGGATATATTTATCGCCAACGGGCATATCTTCGGCAATGTCGAAAAGTTCAATCCTGAAACGACTTACGCGCAGATCAATCACCTTTTCAGGAATCTAGGGGGTGGCGTTTTTCAAGAGGTCACTACCAATACCGGCCTCGATCTGTCCCAAAGAGCACCCAGCCGGGGGGCTGCGTTTGGAGATTATGATAATGATGGCGACATAGATATATTGGTCACCAATAGCGATGGTAATCCACAACTGCTCAGGAACGACGGCGGAAACAAGAACAATTGGGTGAAAGTGCACCTCCGTGGAACTACAAGTAACCGGGCGGGAATCGGGGCGCGGGTCGAAGTCGTTACCGGGGAGTTTTCACAGATGGCTGAGGTGAAAAGTGGCTCCGGTTACCTTTGCCAAAATGCACTTGCTCTTCATTTCGGTTTAGGGGATCACACGGTCATTGATAAAATCAGCGTAAGGTTTCCGAGTGGGCATGTTTATCAGATGAAAGCGATGTCAGTCAATCAAATTATCGAAATTACAGAGCTCAACGAATAATGAGATCAAAAAGTGGTTGCAATAATTTGTGAAAAATGCTAATATTATAAATTAGACAGAGCGGCAGTGTGCCGCCAAATTCTTGATTCTGCTGGAACGACTCAGCATCGACTCGTAAATATCAGGAGGTCCACGAATGAACACGGTGTTAAAATCGACCTTGGTGTGTGTCAGTCTCGTTGCCCTTGGACTGATTTTCACGCATCCAGGGTATACCAAAATTGAACTTGCCGACGAGGACATTGTAGGCATCTGGCTCTTTGATGAGGCAGATGGCGCTGCAATCGTTGATGCAAGTGGCCACCACGCAGACGGTACAATCAATAACATCACCGCAGGTGGTGTAACCAGAGAACCAGGTAAATTTGGAGGGGCGC
>JAGWBT010000195.1:0-9281 GCA_021295755.1 Candidatus Poribacteria bacterium | reverse complement strand
ACGAGTTTACCATATCCTTGTGGGTTAAGGCACAATCTACCCCCAACTTGAATCAACGTATGTTTTCAAACGAATCGTTTCCGGGCGGAGACGGGAGCCGGAATATCGTCTGGGAACTTAACTTCGGCGCAGGAGAGACAGGGCGTATCGTTTTCGGTGCCGATGGGTGTTGCAAGTGGGCTGATGCTCCAGCACCACGCGACAAGCTAACGGATGACGTGTGGCATCATGTCGTTGGGCTATGGAAACAACCGTCTTTGCTCGTTTACACCGATGGCAGAAAAGGACTCGACAAATGTTTCGATGGGGATAGCCCAAATGGTGACGACCCGTGTAACGCACTGCCAGACCTCAAGGCAGCCGGAGATCCATTCATCATTGGTACCCGTCCGAATGATACCGGTAATTTTAACGGGCTCATGGACGATGTCGCGCTGCTCGATCGTGCATTGAGTGAAGACGAAATTCGGACCATCATGGACGATGGACTTGAGGCAGGTGCACTTGCTGTTAGCCCGAAAGGCAAAGCTACCACAACTTGGGGTGCCATCAAGAGTCGAAATACTCGAGAGAATTTTAGCAGGTAGCACTCCGTTAATTTTTTTTGAATCAACCCAAACCTTGCGAGGGTTTCAAAAACCTTCGCAAGGTTATATCTATTTTATCACCTCCCACCTCCGAACCCCGCCCTCCTCAACTACCTACCGCTTGGAGTGAGCGCATGCTTCTTAGTCCCGATTTATCGGGGTTTCTTAATCCCGATCTCGTATCGGGGTAAAGTTGGTTGCCAAGCGAACCCCAAAAAGGAATTGAAATATGCGAACGCTGGATCTGCGTGTCCGATATTTTCAGGACAGCACCCCCATAGAGGTGCCATGTCGCGAGGAAAACTTCATCCGACGCGAAATCACGATGCCGCTGTCTGTTGAACAAACTGCGTTTGTGCTGGTTGATGTCTGGAACGTACATTTCATTGAGAGTTGGATTGAACGGGCGAAAGACGTGACGGTCAACGCAATCGTTCCTGCGCTGAACGCCGCCCGTGAGGCGGGATTGACAATTGTGCATGCCCCCTGCCCGGAGGTTGCCGGACAATTCCCTCAACTTGATCGACATACCCCTCCCGAAGTCCAGTCTCCGCCCGATTGGCCCCCGCCGGAGTTTCGGAGCCGGACTGGCGAATACGCTGCCTATCGGGGACCGCGCAGTCAGCCTCCGAGTATTGGTATCCATTGGGATAGCCTTTCAGACAAATTGGGGATGTCCCCGGCAATCGAAGTACAAGACGAGGACTTTGTGATCGCAACGGGGGAACAACTGCATGAACTCGCGAAGGAGCGCGGCATCTTACACCTGATCTATGTCGGCTTTGCTACCAACTGGTGCGTCGTTGGTCGTGACTACGGCATCCGTGCGATGACTCGGCGGGGGTATAACATTGTCCTACTTCGTGATGCGACTACAGGGGTGGAGTTCCCGGATACCCTCGACCAGCTTTTCACCACCGAAATTACCATCCGAGAGGTTGAGCAGCAGTGTGGNNTGCCGTGCTGTCTGAATCAGGATTTTCAGGATTAAAGGATTAACAGAATAAAAAGAAAAAAGGAACGCAAGCACGATATGACGCAGAGAAAAGAAGAGAAATCTTTGCGCCGTTGTGTCTTTGCGCCATTGCGTTAAAATATTATTTTTATGTTTCACGTACTATGTTTCATCTGTAATCAAATTTGCAATAGGAGTATTTTATGAAAAAAGTCCGTATCGGTGTTATTGGCTGTGGGGCAATTGCTCAGGTCCATCATCTACCCAACTTAAAAGCACTTCAGGACGAATTTGAGGTGCCTATCGTCTGCGATGTGTCGCAGGGTGCTGCAGCGTATGTTGCCGAGACCTTCAGTATCCCTCGCTACGTGACGGATTATCGCGATCTCCTCGCATCCGATGTAGATGCGGTGCTGCTCTGCCACTCTGATCCAAAGACGAGAGTCGCCGTGGCAGCGTTCAATGCAGGCAAGCATGTCTTCATTGAGAAACCGATGTGTTTCTCTATTCAGGAAGCGGATGCTATCGGTGCTGCGTGTCAGGCATCGGGCAAGGTTGGTCAAGCGGGCTACATGAAAGTGCACGATCCCGCGTTTGAGTTAGCAAAACGTGAGGTCGATACGATGGACGATGTCCGGTTTGTTCAGGCAAACCACCTCCACTGTGGCAACGAGCTGCATCTCCAAAATTTCCGAATCAAGCGGTTCGATGACATTCCACCAGATGCGATGGTTGAGGCGGGTGAAGATGGAGCGAAAGCGCGCCACGATGCTATCGGAGATATATCTGGCGATGCTGGGAGTGCCTTCTCTACACTCTCAGGCAGCGGCATCCATGATCTCTACGGCTTCCGTGCCCTGCTTGGTGTGCCGGAGGCGGTAGCCAGTACTGAGTTGTGGAACGGCGGGCGCGGTATCACTACGATACTTGAATATCCAAACGAAGTACGCCTCGTTTATACGTGGGCAGCTATCCCCGGCTTGTGGGACTTCAAGGAAACGCTGGAGGTTTACGGCGATACCAAGCGTGTGATTGTCAAATACCCCACAGGGTTTTCGCGCGGCATCCTCTCTACCGTCACGGTGCATGAGATCGAAGCGGACGGCACAACGGTTCTGAAGGAGCCTGCAATAGTGTGGGAGAGCGCGTTCAGTCGTGAAATCCGCCATTTCCATGCGTGCATCACCGAGGGAATCCCCTGTCGTACATCGGTTGTTGATGCCCGAAACGATATCGCGCTTATTATTAACATCGTTAAGTCCTACACCGAACATGCACGAATTCCGAGTGACTGGTAGGATTGCAGAGGGTTAGACCAAATCCAAGGCACAACTTATTTCAATGAAAATTACGGACCTTAAATGCACTGTCTTGGGCACCAATCCTGTGGTTCGCATAACAACCGACGAAGGAATCAGTGGGCTGGGACAGGTAGCGGGTAGAAAACACTACCTGAAACCTCATATTATGTTTTACAAGGATTTCATAGTCGGGGAAGATCCTACGGACGTGGAACAGGTCATGATGCGGATCCGCAAAGGCGGTAGTTTTAAGCCGTGGGGCACTTCAGTAAGTACGATAGAGATGGCACTCTGGGACATCGCCGGCAAGGCAGCGGGTGTTCCGGTCTACAAGCTGCTGGGTGGCAAAATCCGGGACAAAGTTCGGGTCTATAATGGTGCGGTCAGGTTTCCAATGGACGGAAAGTCCCCGGAAGCCTACGCTGCGAATATGGAAAAGATGAAAGCCTCCCCCGAAGGTTTCACCATTATTAAGCAGGGAGTTGCATTCCATAGCGAAATGCCAAGTCAGGTGCCGGATTACTTCTACGGTGAAGTGCAGACAGGGCGTTTTGCAAGGACCAGCGGTCCCTTGACTGAGTGCGGGTTGAAATATACAATTGATTGTATTCAGGCGATGAAGGATGTTTTAGGCGACGATGTCGGACTCGCTTTGGACTGTGGACCCGGATTGACAGTTCCCGACGCGATAAGGCTTGCGCAGGCTGTGGAACCGTTAAACGTGATGTGGCTTGAAGACATGATTACTGGGGACTATGTGCCGTACGTTTTAGCGGATCTTTACCGAGACGTAACGCAAAGCACATCGACACCCATCCACACCGGCGAGCAGATCTATCTCCGACAGAACTTCAAAGACCTAATCGAGAAACGTGCTGTGGATGTAATCGGTCCCGATCCAGGTGATATCGGTGGTATCGCAGAACTGAAGTGGGTTGCGGAATATGCAGACATGCACGGCATTCTTATGGCACCCCACGGGATATTCATTGGACTCATCGGTCTTGCTGCCCTCGTTCAGGTGTCGGCGACCTTGCCTCAGAATTATATCGCTTTCGAGTGTCCGGTCGGAAACCCCAAGTGGTGGTACGATATCGTCGAAGGGCTGCCAGATCCTATCGTTCAGGACGGATTCATCACCGTTTGGGACACGCCCGGCATGGGTGTCGAACTCAACGAGGAAGCCACAAGGCAATATCTTCCTGAAGGCGACGAAGACTTTTTCGATTAACTCTACCCCTTGATAGGAAATTTTTGCCGTTTTCGTGTGTAAAATGTTACCTTTTTGTATTACAAAGTCAGACCAAATCCAAAGGATAACTCATATCGATGAAAATTACGGACTTAAAATGCACTGTATTAGGTTCCAACCCTGTGGTTCGCATAACAACCGACGAAGGAATCAGCGGGTTGGGAGAGGTGGAAGCTAGTAAACACTACTTGAAGCCTCATATTATGTTTTACAAAGATTTCATAGTCGGAGAAGATCCCACGGACGTGGAACGGGTCATGATGCGGATCCGCAAAGGCGGTAGCTTTAAGCCGTGGGGCAGCTCAGTGAGTGCAATAGAGATGGCACTTTGGGATATTGCCGGTAAAGCAGCGGGTGTTCCGGTCTACAAATTGCTGGGAGGTAAAATCCGGGACAAAGTTCGGGTCTATAATGGCGCGGTCAGGTATCCAATGGACGGAAATTCCCCGGAAGCCCACGCTGAAAATATGAAAAGAATGAAAGCCTCCCCCGAAGGTTTTACCATTATTAAGCAGGGCATTGCGTTTCATAGCGGAATGCCGAGTGCGTTCCCGGACTACTTTTATGGTGAAGTTCAACCAGGGCGTTTTGCAAGGACCAGTGGTGTCTTGACTGAGCGTGGGTTGAAATATACAATTGATTGTATTCAGGCGATGAAGGAGGCCTTGGGAGATGACCCGGATTAACAGTCCCTGATGCACTTAAACTTGCAAAGGCTGTGGAACCGTTAAACGTGATGTGGCTTGAAGACATGATCACCGGCGACTATGTGCCGTATGTTCTGGCAGACCTCTACCGGGACGTAACGCAAAGCACATCGACACCGATCCACACCGGCGAACAGATCTACCTCCGACAGAACTTCAAAGACCTCATCGAGAAGCGAGCCGTGGATGTAATCGGTCCCGACCCGTGTGACATCGGTGGTATCGCAGAATTGAAGTGGGTTGCAGAATATGCAGACCTGCACGGCATTCTTATGGCACCCCATGGTGTACTCGATGGGCTTATCGGTCTGGCTGCCCTCGTTCAGGTGTCGGCGACCTTGCCCCAGAATTATATCGCCTTCGAGTATCCGACCGGGAACCCCAAGTGGTGGTACGATATCGTCGAAGGGCTGCCGGATCCTATCGTCGAAGATGGATTCATCAAGGTTTGGGACACGCCCGGCATGGGAGTCGAACTCAACGAAGAAGCCACGAGGCAGTATCTCCCTGAAGGCGACGAAGACTTTTTCGATAATTAGGGGAACGGACATGGCGAAAATTAGATTGGGTGTCATTGGTGCGGGTGGCATTGTTTGTCGGCTGCATCTGCCTGCCCTCGTTGACGGAGAGGACTTCGAGGTTGCTGTGCTTGGTGGTAGACGGGAACATCGGCTCAAGCACCAATGTGAGCAGTTCAACATCCCTCACTGGACGCAGGACTACGATTCGATTATCGCAGATGACTCGCTCGACGCTATCTTGGTTGGTACGCCACACCCACTCCATGTGTCTTGGGGAGTTAAGGCACTGGATTCAGGGAAGCATGTCCTAATGCAGAAGCCACTTTGTGGTGAGATGGACGAAGCTAATCAATTTGTGGAAGCGACAGAAAGAAGTCGTCTGACGGTGATGTGTCTCCCTCACGCAAGTGCCTCCATCGGCAAGGCGCGTCAATTGTTGGCAGAAGGCGCGATTGGCAGGGTTTCGGGGGCGCGATTCCGAAGCAGTCACGGCGGTCCCGAAATCTACTACGCAGAGATTCGAGACATTTTTGGTGAGAAAGATGACGATCTCTGGTTCTTTGATGCCAAACGAGCGAGCGTTGGAGCACTATTCGATATGGGGGTCTATGCTGTCTCCGGATTGGTCACAATGCTAGGAACGTTTAAGCGTGTCACCGGTTTCGTAGCTACCTTTGATAAACCGACTGAATTGGAAGATGTGGCGACCCTCGTTCTAGAGATGGAATCAGGGGGTATCGTCACCGCTGAAACAAGCTGGTGTGATCCCGCTCGGACGTGGGGTGCAAGCATTCACGGCACGGCAGGCAAACTCACACTACCGGGGGAGGATGGGGCTGCGTTGAGTCAATGGACGCCAACATCTTACACCCGCGAAACAGCGCCGGTGGACCTGAAAGCCATTGATTGTTCAGACGCTGACCTCGGCGATATGCACACGCATTTTGCAGAATGTATCCGCGATGGCAAGCAGCCCCCACTGTCGCACGTTTATGCAGCGCGTCATGTTACTGAGATTTTGTTAGCTGGCATGGCATCCGCTCGGACCGGCAGCGCAGTTGAATTAACGACCAGAGCAGATTCGTAAAACGTAAAATAAATTAAATATCTCAACGTAGCCGGTCAGAACTAATCTGTACTATCTCCTAACTGAACGGTTATCCTCAAGCATTGTTTAGCTGAAAGGAGCTACAAATGCTAACCCAAGAACAGATTGACTTTTACAACGAAAATGGTTATCTCGGTGTCGAAAATGTACTGTCAACAGAAGAGGTTGCTGACCTTCAGCGTGCCACAGATGAGTTTGTTGAGAAATCCCGTGAGGTCACTGAACATACCGATATATTTGACCTTGAACCGGGGCATACTTCGGAAAACCCGCGCGTGCGCCGGATCAAAAATCCCGTTATGCACCACATCGTCTATGAGCAGACGTTACGCCACGATCGGATCCTCAATATCGTCGAACAGTTGATTGGACCCGGCGTGAGCCATAATGGCCACAAACTCAACATGAAGTACCCTGAATTCGGCAGTCCCGTCGAATGGCATCAGGATTGGGCGTTCTATCCTTATACCAATGACGACCTGCTAGCGGTGGGTGTGGCGATTGACGATATGTCGCTAGAAAACGGTTGTCTGATGGTTATCCCCGGCTCCCATAAGGGACCGACCTATGACCATCACCAAAATGGTATCTTCGTCGGTGCGGTAACAGATCCCAATTTTAGTTCCGATAACGCCGTTCCCGTTCAGGTCAAAGCCGGAGGCATTTCGATTCACCATGTTCGCACGCTGCACGGTTCCGCCCCCAATAAGTCCAGCAACCCCCGCCGTCTACTGTTGCTCCAGTATTGTGCGCTTGACGCTTGGCCCATACATGGTGGGGATTGGAATGTTTTCAAATCCTTCGCGCTGCGTGGCGAACCCACGAATCAACCGCGTGTCGTTTCCACTCCTGTTCGCATTCCTCAGCCGTCTTCGGACCGAACGGGATCGATCTACGAGGTGCAAACGCTTCTAGACAATCCTATCTTTGCGCAGAAGAAGGCCAAATAAACAACGCCATCTCTTAGAGAAAGTGATAAGTCGAGACAGAGAACTCAAGGAGGCGATGTCATGGGAAATGGTGTTGTGAGGGATAAATTCTGGATCTGGGGGCACCATGCCGGTAGCCACAATGATCACTGGGGATTGACCGCTACTTCACGAATGACGCCGGCGGAAGGTGCTTTCTATCTTAACGTACCGAATATCATATTAGTGCGTTATAATGATCTGCCACAACCACCGTTTGAACAGTACGCGCTAGCGTTTCGCCCGTTGAAACAGGTAGTCTGGTCTATCGTCGGGGCGGCCGGTGCCACCGAGAATTACGAAGTGGAAGCAGCGCGCAATCTGGCAGCAAAATTCCCGAATTTTACCGGCGTGATGATGGATGATTTTTTCAGCGATCCGGCAACGGGCAAGGTCGCTGTCCACGATGTCGAATCGCTGAATACCATTCAAAAGCAGCTAACTGTGGCGGATCGGAAATTAGATCTGTGGGTGGTGCTTTACAACCATCAACTTGAGCACCCTGTGGGTCAGCATCTGGAAACGTGTGATGTCGTCACGTTCTGGACGTGGACTTCCGACCAATTGGTGGATCTGGCGAAAAACTTCCAGCGTGCCGAAGAGCTTGCACCATCGCCCCGCAAAATACTCGGCTGTTACATGTACGATTACGGTAGTCGCAAACCAATGCCGGTTGACTTGATGCAGCACCAATGTGAAATCGGGCTGCAATGGCTCCGTGACGGTCGTATTGATGGCATGATTTTCCTTGCCAGTTGTATCTGCGATTTGGAATTAGAAACTGTTGAGTGGACGCGGGAATGGATTCAGGAAGTCGGCGATGAACCGCTTTGACGCGTAAGGCGCACAAGTCATGAAAGAAGCTGCTCTAAATGTAACCAATTTTAACGGGAAGGGTTCCTTCACTTCTGGATTGCAGGAGGCGATTGATGCCTTGCCCAAGAGTGGGGGCATTGTCTGGGTCCCGCCGGGGGTTTATACCCTACACCGCCATGTGCGGCTGCGTTCCAACGTCACTATCCGTGGTGCGGGACAATCTAGTCGCATCGTCCGTGCGCCGGAGGTTGCTTCCCCACTTATGAGCGAAGCCCAAGCAGGTGAGACTTCCGTTCACGTCGAAAACGGATCGGAATTCACCGTTGGAATGGAAGTCAGCGTGTTCGACAAGGCACAACACGGTTGGTACGCCACACACGCTTTCATTGTGGATATCAGCGAAAACCGGCTCCATCTGGATCGACCTATCAATCGTCCCTGCCATCCAGAGCGAAATGGTGGGGTGGCTCACGCTTTCTCGGCATTTGTGGGTTGGGAAGAGCGAGGCTGTGAACTCGAATCGCTCTGTATTGATGGGGGCGATATTACTGTGTCTGCCATACATCTGGTGCGGACGGTGGATGCTCGCGTGAAGGGATGCGTCGTGCAGCATTGGCTCGCGGATGGCGTAAGTGTTCAGGGAGGGGCTGGAGCGATTGTCACGGATTGCCTCGCCGAAGGCTGTCTGGGACACGGTTTCCACCCTGGCACGTCCGTCCAGCACAGTCTCTGGACGAACAACATCGGACGGGATAATGGTCGCGATGGACTCTATTTCTGCATGAATGTCCGTCACTCCGTTGTCAGCGAAAGTACGTTTTACGGAAATGGTCGGCACGGCATCGGCGGTCTGGCTGATGGCGGCGATCAATACAACGTCGTTGCCAACAACACCTGTGTCAACAATGCCCGACACGGTATCGAAGCCTCGCGTGGCAAAGATAATACGATCAACAGCAATATCTGTCTGAACAACTCACAGGAGGAACCCGGCAGATATAGCGGGATTGCCCTGATGGATGTCACCGGGATGACAGTCACCGGCAATAGATGTCTCGACGACCAA
>JAGWBT010000194.1 GCA_021295755.1 Candidatus Poribacteria bacterium | reverse complement strand
CATTTCGTCTTCTTGATAAGGACTTACTCTTTTGAAAACAGCTTTAGTTTGCATATTTTTCTCCTCCAATAACCAATGGTGTTAGCTTGACGCATGACCATTATAAATTTTAGCATATAACTGTTCTAAAGTGTTAGCACCGAACATTTTATCGCTACTTTGTTTCTCGCCTCAAAAACAGCGTCAAAACTGAGGTCGCCAACGGCAGCATAACCAATCCATCTAGCAATTTCGGCAATCCAACCCGATCACCAATCATACCGACCGGATAGTTCAATAATCCTGCGGTCCCCCATGCTGCGCCCATTGCAAAGCTGGAGGCAAGATTTTCATGTTTCGGAAGCAGTTGCTGCGCCAGAACGATATTGATCGTGACCGAAGTGGAAAGCGTAAAATTTCCCAAAAGCAGCAGAATTAAAAAGAGCGCGCCGCTACTATGCAACGCGGCGTATAGAATCGGTGGCGCGACAAGCAACGAAAAGCGTAACAAAGTATAATGGTTAATCCGATCTGAAAGAGAACCGCCGGTCATGATACCTATTGAACCGGCAAATACAAAGAGGGAAAGCACCGCTGAACGCTCGATGTTTGAAAAATCCTGTTGATCAAGGTGCAGTGATAGGAAATTCAACACCCCGACTGTCGTAACGGTTCTCAAGGTAGTGATTAGATATAACACGATGAGCGGACGCAGTTCGGGACGGAGGGCAATCCAGAGGGTTTCCTTCTTCGGTTCGGCGTGCGAAAACTGGTCGAGAGTAGTTGGTTCTCGCGACGAGTAGTGCGACGAGAAGCCCCGGAATCATACACCACACCAACCGCTCCAATCCATAGCGGTTTAACAAGAGCATGATGCAGAACGGTCCAATCGCTTGTCCTACGTTTCCCCCCGTAATAAACAAGGATACGCCGAATCCTCTCCCCCGCTTGGCTAATACCGCTGCTTGAACGGCTGCCGGCGGATGGAATGCTGCCACGGCCATGCCGCCAATTATCAGCAACAACATGAGCGCGAAAAGGGACGGGGCAGCACCCATTAAGCTGGTGCAAACTGAAGGTATCGCAACACCGAGAATCAAGAAGTACGCTGTCCGCCCTCGGTCTGCAAGTTGTCCAAAAAGTACCTGACTAAAGGAATTGAAAACCCCAGAAACGGCAATGAGTAACCCTGCAAGGCTACTCCAAGAGGTGGTTTGCGATACCAGTTTTCTGAACAGGAGTGGTAAAAGATGGGGTAGCGTCGTGGAGTAGGCATCGACGACGGCATGGGCGAACGTCAACAGATAAAGCCGATTACGGAGGGTAGTGTTAGATTTATCTGGTATCATTCTGTTTCAGCAGGGGGATCAGCACAACCGTTATCAATGGAAGCATCACCAATCCGTCCAACACCCTCGCCAGTCCAAAGTGGTCGCCGAGCAGTCCAACCGGAATACTCAACAATCCGCCAATGCTCCATGCTGCACCCATCATGAAACTGGAAGCGATGTTTTCGTGTTCAGGGAGCAATCGCTGGGCGAGAACGATATTAATCGTCGTTGAACTGGAGAGGACAAAATTTCCTAGAAAGAGAAGAACCAGAAAGGTGCCTCCTGTGCTATGCAGAGAGAGGTATAAAAGTGGGACGGAGGCGATGAAAGAAAACAGCAATAAACCGTAGTAGTTAATCCGATCGGAGAGCGATCCGCCTACCATGATGCCCATCGAGCCAGCAAATATAAACAGTCCGATAACTCCTGACCGTGCGAAGTTGGAGTACTGTAAGTCATCAAGATATAACGAGAGGAAATTTTCCAGTCCAATTCCTGTTATTGTGCGTACGACGGAGAGCAGATAAAGCACAAGGAGTGGTTGCCAGTGGGGACGAATTGCTTCCCAAAGATTCTTTCGTTTTGCAGAGCCGTTTGTGGGTGCTGCTGCCACTTGAGATGATACATTCACCGCTGCCGGCGGCGGTGTCTTCAAGACTTTCGGAATAAGCAACGCGATGAGGATCCCAGCGGACATGCACCACGGCATCGACTCCAACCCGTAACGGTACACCACCAGATACATGATGAGCAAGGGACCGAGACCGCGCCCGATGTTTCCTCCCGTCAGGAATATTGATATGGCAAAACCTCTCTCCCCTCTGGCGAGTGCTGCTGCTTGACTGGTGGCTTTTGGATGAAAAGCGGCAACACCGCAGCCGCCAATCCCTAGCAGCACGAGTGCGAAAAAAAGTGAAGGTGCAATTCCCAATAGACTCAGCGCAATAGCGGTGAATGCGACGCCAAAAGTCACGAAATGGAGCGTCTGAAACCGATCTGATGCCCAACCGAAGAAGATCTGCCCTAATGAGCTGAAGGTGCTATAAACTGAGATGATTATCCCTGCAAGGCTATTCCGCGCAGCGGTTTGAGATGCGAGTTTTTTGAGCAGTAGGGGGAGTAGGTGCGGTAAAACAGTTGCGTAGGAATCGATGACGGTATGGACAACGGTGAGGAAATAGAGTTGTTTACGTGGAGAAAATGGGGAAGTTTTTGGCATTAATGTAAGCGTTCAAACATTTGGCGTGTGTAAATCGTGGTCAGGGCATCTCAGCCGGACGACGTTATACCCAATCAAGAATCGAAAAAATGTTGCTTGTCCGGCGTCAAGAGGTAGAATAACGCAAAATTACGACGAGGTCAAGGTAATTTTTATTCCACTGGCTCCAATGTCGGGTACAATGCCATATGCTTCCCAGCACCGTCCATAGCGGTGACTGTGTTCCCCGACCACTGAATCCGATAGGGGTTCTCATATCCCACGGCGCGTTCCTGCGTCAAAAACTGCGGTCGATCAAAAGTCATTTTAACCTGAGCTCCTTCACGGACTTGTTCCACTTTCAGGTGATACCGGGTTATCGGTACTGCATTTCCGTCAACGGTTGCCCGAAGGGATTCGCACCAAGGGGGAATGCGAATGGAGAGCATCTCAATAGGGCGTTTCGTTTCGACCACCAGAGTGGTGGTACCGCTGAGGATTGTGACTGCTTCATGTTCGCGGGACAATAACAGATTGACGCGGACGTTGCCGTTATCTTCGCAGGTGATAATATGTTCCCAAGCGGATGCGATGCCCTGTAAGGCAGCACCGGTCAAATCTGAGTTATAGGAATGGAAACCGTTCGGCTCACCGAAGCAAAAAGCCCCCCGCGCTCGTCGTCGCAACTCTTCATACGCCCGTTTTTCGGTATTCTCCATCCCCTCATTTTCCGCAACCCATGACAGGTCGTCCATCTGTGAGGCAAGCAGATGGTTGCAAAGCATCCGTTCCGCATCTTCAAAATAGGAGCTATAGCCCGACGCACCAAGCAGACATGCTGCCTCGATTAGGTCTGCGGTACAGTTCGCCTCACCCCGACCGTATTTTGCGTTCACGCTCTCTTTGACCCAGCCGGTTGAGGTGCGATAGGGCAGCATCCCCACATCAAAGATGAGGCGTGCCCGGGCGGTAAACTCTCGCTCCCCGGTAATCAATCCTAGCTCTGCAAGCGAGGCGATTGTCCCGGTGATAGAGTGGATATGTGTCCCACAGGTTGGGGTCAACTCTCCATTCTCCCCGAAACTAACCGCGAGGGCGTGGCGGGCGAAACGGAGTGCCAGATCTATCCCCAGCGAATCGTCAAAGGTATGGCTGTAGGCGATTAGTGCACCGATTGCCCGCTCAGAAGTTGTCGTTGCTATGTTATCTTCCTGCCAACCGTCTGGTTCCAAGCATCTCCCCGGATACGTTCCGGTGGCGCGGGTCGTTTTCTCCATTGCTGTAACGATTGCTTTGGCATATTGCTCGGCTTTCGGATCGCCCCAAATCCGCCAGACAGCGATTAAGGCGAGCAACGCTTCGCGCTGATGGTGCATATATGCTAAGGGTGGGCTTG
The DNA here is from genome assembly GCA_021295755.1 of Candidatus Poribacteria bacterium. Classification (NCBI taxonomy): domain Bacteria; phylum Candidatus Poribacteria; species Candidatus Poribacteria bacterium. The sequence continues at coordinate 2,422 of JAGWBT010000194.1, read as the reverse complement.
AATCGCCCCCCATATCGTCCCAAGCGAAACCGTCGCTGTGATCACAGCTCGCAAAAATTTGTTTGCGCAGCCCTTCTAGCAGTTCCGTATCATCCGGCAAACCAACCATCCCATGGCACACATTGAGGGCATGTAGGAATCTACCGACGGTGTGTGGCGTATCAGCGGCTTCGTGCTGAGACCAAACAGGCGGCGAAATCAGGTTGAAGCGGAAATATGGCCGGCAGTCTCGCTCACGATCTACGCTGTTACAGATATGTTCGATACCGAGCAGTACGTTTACCCGGAGATCGATTGGTTCCATTGGATCTTTCATCTGTCACCCTTTCTTTAGCGAACTAGCGTCCCTAAAGTCTCCCACTTTCCCCTTTACAATACGAACGAGAGGGGGTATTATTCTCGACAGCTAACCTTTACGGAAGGATAATCCATAAGATGATAGCCACCTCAAACTACCCCTCCCCCGAAGTCCTTGTTGCGATTATGAACAACCAGCGGGACTTGGAGATTGCGCGAACGCAGCGTTGGTATCGCATTCCTACCGACAGGAGGTCCCAGTCTATCCGAAATATAATAAATCAGATGTGATACCTCGCATTCTATCAAACCAAGGTTTTCGGAAGAGATGCTTTTGCCGTGAACTACTACATGGAGATTAACCAGATAAGTACAGCACGGCGGATCGAACTGTTGCCTGACGAGGCAGGAAACCAGAATGCGGAGACGCTGTATTACAAACTGGAGATTTCACCATTACAACGGTTGCCGCAACCAATTCCAAGCAAACGCCTAAGGCGCGTCACTTTCATTACGACGACACTAGCGAAACTCAATGCAGCGCAGGATCCGATCGAAGATCTGATGTGGGACGGGTTAAGAGTCGCTGAAATCCAAGCGGAACGTCAGTATGAAATCCGTGAACGCAACACCAATTATGATCTGGATTTCGCAATCGAGTGCAGCGATGGAACTATGATTAACATCGAATGCAACGGTGCCACTCACGATTACGACGATGCTGTAAGATGGGATAGAAGAAGAAATACCTACCTAACAACCCGCGGATGGTTGGTTCAGCGTTTCGGTACGGACGAGATTCGCAACGACATACACGGCTGCATCGATCAGGTCCGAACACTCATCGACCGACACGGAGGACCTGTCGATCGTAGCTTGGCTTACGACCTCTACCGAGATGATACAGATGCACAACTGAATCTCTTTGAGGAAGAAGAGGAATGAACATTGGGTACAGATTCACAATTGGACCTCTTCGAGATCGCAGACTAGTCACATTCTTCAGACCGAAAAGATTTTTCTCGCCCACCGTTCCACGACCACCTTCTTCTGTGTGAAGAACTCAACCGCGTCTTTGCCCTGTCCGTGCATATCCCCGAAGAAGCTATCCTTCCACCCGCTGAACGGGAAAAACGCCATCGGTGCCGCAACGCCGAGGTTAATCCCGATATTACCAATCTCCGCCTCGTAGCGGAACTTCCGTGCAGCGGCGCCGCTGGTGGTGAATAGACACGCCATATTCCCATAACTTCCACCGTTTACCAGCGAAATTGCATCGTCAATCGTGTCCACATGGATGGCACTCAAAACCGGACCAAAAATCTCCGTCTTGACTATTTCGCTCGATGGATTCACATCGCCCAAGAGCGTTGGGCGGACGAAATTTCCATTTTCATATCCGGAGATCTGCGGATTGCGTCCGTCGACCAAAGCCTTCGCACCCTCATCCAACCCCTTCTGGATAAGTCCTTCGATTCGGGATCTGCTTTCAGGCGTTATCACGGGACCCATCTCAACGCCCTCCTCTAACCCGTAGCCAACGACTCGCGTTTCTGCAGCATCGGTCATCGCATCCGTGAACCACTCTCGCGCCTCACCGACGGTAACAGCCAGTGAAGCCGCCAAACACCGTTGCCCCGCGCATCCGAAGGCGCTCTCGGCGGTCGCGTGACGCGTCATTTCTGGATCCGCATCCGGTAGGACAATAATTGGGTTCTTCGCTCCACCTTGGCATTGAGCGCGTTTACCGTTGGCTGTCGCCCGGCTATAAACATACCTAGCGGTTGCTGTCGAACCGACAAAGCTGACCGCCTTAATGGTGGAGTTATCTAGAATAGCGTTTACTGTAGCCTCGGAACCGTTCACTAAGTTGACAACGCCTTTGGGTAGTCCTGTACCTTCGATCAGTTGAAAAATCTTCTGCATCGTCAGCGGCACTTTCTCGGAAGGCTTGACGATATACGTGTTGCCACAGGCGATAGCGTACGGCATAAACCACGATGTAATCATTCCGGGGAAGTTAAATGGTGCGATTGCCGCACAAACACCCACCGGCTGCCGAATCATGATTTCATCAATGCCGGTAGCGATATCTTCGAGGTTATAACCCTGCATCAGCGTCGAA
>JAGWBT010000193.1:10591-13817 GCA_021295755.1 Candidatus Poribacteria bacterium | reverse complement strand
AAACAGCGCCTACTGGGGTTAAATAAAAAAAGCAGGGATGGTGCTGCATGCACCGTCCCTGCTCAGATGTAAAAGCGTGTTGTTTTAGAAGGGTTAATCCATATCAAGAGAGCTGAGGGCAAACCAAGCGGCTGTACCCGCCAAGGTGGTCAGGAACGCGAGCGTACGTTTCGTGTTGTTCGGCTCCTCTGTAGCGCCTCTGTGCATTGTGTGGAGTTTATCGAGGCTATCTGCATTCGCCTTAATCCCTGCCGCAAGCATCTCTTCGGAGGCTTTGTGCGCTTCCATACCGGCTTTATGTTTCTCTTTTACCGTTTTGCGGAGCTCTGCGACATCTCCACGCGCCGCTTCGACCTCTTCGTGGACCTTTGAGATTTTCTTTTTGCTAGCTTCGGCGTGTTCCATCAGGGAGGCATTAATCTTATCAACAACAGCGGGCATCCCTGCAACTTCATCCTTCACGCCCTGGAGACCACCTTCGACCATCTTCTGCTGAGCGATCAGGTCTTCAACCATCTTTTTGATTGCGGTAACATCAGCGGCTGTAACACCCACCGCCTCTTCTGCAGCCATCGCTCTGGCTGCCATGGCAGCCAGCTCTTCTTTAATCATTTCGAGCTCTGACATGGTTACCATATCTTCCTCAACGGCTTCCTCTATTATCTCCTCCACCATTTTGGCGGGGATTCGCATCATCTCGTCGGGGTAGATTTGGTCAGGATTGGTAAAAGTGTTGTACTGTCTGAACTCGGGCCATTTCATCGGATCTTCGAGATGTTTTATAGCGAGATCCCACAGAGTGTCACCCTTAACGATGGTAATGAGTGTCGTGCCCTCCATGTCCGGATTGGGGGTAATTTTGGCAGAGGCGGTAAGGATATAGGCTGCCCCGGTCAAAAATAGACAGATCGAAAGGACAAGTGAGAAGCGCAGGATCGATTTCATTATCTTCATATAACATACTCCTTTGGTATAATCGGGTCGTTAGAATTAGTAGCTATAAGAGATGGAGAAGAAATGCGTACTGTCATCGTCGAGGTTATTGACAGCGCTATCGGCTGCTTTCAACGCGTAATCGAGTTGCAGTCCACCCACATTAACGCCAAATCCAGCAAAAAGCTGCGTGCGATCGGTATTCAGTTTGGTCCCGCCCCGAATTGCGAAAGTATTCGCTATCAGGTATTCTGTCCCAATATGGAGGCTAGTCGGGGATTCTGGCAGATCGATAACCTCGTGTTCGACATCGACAGAAAAGGTCGCAACATTCTTATCGAGGACGCGATAGGCAAGGCCGCCTGCTATCTTGACGGGCACCTGATTGTCTCCAATAGCACTGCCGAGGTTTCTGGCTGCGATACCGTAGCTGAACGTGCTCGCTTTGTTATGTCCGAGAAGTCCGATATCGGCACCGGCGAAACCGCTGGTACTCGAATGATCTCCGAAGCTATCCGTATACATGCGTGCGCTCGCGCCGAGGCTAACGGCACCGAGATCATGACCGTAGGAGAGGGCAAAAGCGTTAGAATTGTGGTTAAATGAGCCGGTCCGGTCCCCCTTGCTATTGTAAGAAGTTATATCATCGACGCCGGCATTGACGACTGATAACCCCAGACCGCCATTTCCTACCCTTTTGATTAAGCCGATAAAGCTGTGTCTTCTATCAAGAGACAACCGTGCGGAGGAGAGCGTTATTGTTAAATCCTCCACTGCCGGCAACCCGGCGGGATTCCATATTGTAGAAGTCGCATCGTCAGCGACAGCGGTAAATGCACCGCCCAATCCCAGGGATCGCGCACCGCTACCCATCCCAAGATGAGGTGCAGCATTCACGCCGGCGAAGCAGACAGGTGCAAGCAAAACTACAAGGGCAAATAGCCCGATTGAACTGAATAGTACTTTGTACCTTAGTTGAAACATTGTCTCCCTCCTTTATGAAGGCAAATCCCCTGACTCGGAATCGGTTGGATTCGCGAGTCAGGAGATGTAGTGAATGTTAGTCGGCTATGACTGCCATCTTCAGAATAGTAGATTGCGGTTCCAGTTCACTTTCCATGAGGATATGGCAGAAGTAGACACCGCGTGCGAGGTTTTCGCCCGCACTTGTTTGACCGCGCCATTCTACTTCAACTAGCCCCGCCTCTCTGATTGAACCTGAGACAGGCGTTGCGACAAGCCTACCGGTGAAATCGTAAATCTGGATTGTTATCTTGGCTTGCCTAGAAACCCTGAAGGCAATCGTGGTCTCATCTTCAAATGGATTCGGATAGTTCCGCGCATCCGCAATTCCGATCCGTTCGATATAGAAAGTCCACTCATGAACTGCCGTGTTCGGCTTCGGCGCCAAGTCGGAAAGCTCCAACGTCACAGTATGTGAACCAAACGGAAGGTCATACTCAGGCGTGAATACCACCTGAGTCTCTGACACCTCGTCCGGTTTAATTGTGGTCCCATCAAGCGTCAACATAATCGAATCAGGGTCAACGCCCGACATGTTATCCGTGTATGCTGCCGAGATAACCGGTCGCCGATTTTCGGTGTGTTCCTGCGATGGACGCGTGAGGATAACACTTGGCGGTATCAGGTCAAGGTCAACCGTAAATTGCCATCTCGCTGCCGCCACGTTACCACTCATATCCGTCGCCTTAACATCAACGGTATACGTGCCATCCCTCAACTCCTGGGACGGTGTAAAGGTGGCTGCTGTCTTATCAGAGCGCACTACGGTGATACCATTGACTGGCAGACCCCCACCGTCTTTGGCGGTAATTTCGATGTTATCCACCCCGGACATGTCATCACTGGCGGAAGCCGTGATAAGTGGTTTATCCTCGTGAACAACGCCGTGCGGAGAGGTGGTCGTAATTGATGGCGGCGTCTCGTCTAGTTCAACCGTGAACTGCCATTCTGCCTCGGTTCGGTTATTGTATCTATCTATCACCGTGAGCCTTGCTGTGTATGGACCCGGTGTAACCGAGATGCTTGGCGTGAATGTAACAGTTGTAGAGGTCGGACTTGAACGTCTACCTGAACCTTGATTGCCGGGGACACCTGCAAGGATTAGCGTAATGCCATTCCTGGCGAAACCGGATTCATCGCTCACTGTCGCGGCGAGTATCGGTCTATCCGTCCGAATGATTCCGAGCGGCGAGTAGGTGACCACCTTCGGTGGTGTGCTATCCGGACTGACTATGGTGAATTCCCACGTTAAGGTTGTAGAACCACCGGT
>JAGWBT010000193.1:9927-10305 GCA_021295755.1 Candidatus Poribacteria bacterium | reverse complement strand
CAACAATCTTGACAGAAATGGTGTTATCACTGCCGCGTCGCAGAATCGAATCTTCTGCGCCAACAAGGGGAGGCTCCATTGTGTAGGTCAGCCAGTTATCCTCTAAGATTCCCTCCATATCCATACCGTTGACCTGGAACTCCGTCACCGTCAACTCACCGGCACCTGTCAGTGCGGCACTGATAGTCAACGGCTGCCTCGGATCAACGATTTGTCCAACAAGCGGGGATACGATTGAGACTGTCGGCTCTGGCGCGACTAGGGTGAACGTCCACGTTAAGGCTGAAGAACCACCGGTGCTTTCGGCAACAAGCGTCACACTGTGGGTTCCGAGCGGAGCGTCGGCAAAGCTAAAGCCGGTCTGATCCTCTACTTCCA
>JAGWBT010000193.1:5318-9491 GCA_021295755.1 Candidatus Poribacteria bacterium | reverse complement strand
CACACTCTCGACCGTAAACTCAACCGGTTCTGCGGTGCCAACATTACCAAGGATATCAGTCACCGTGGCTCCGATACGATATGCACCGCCAGCCAAATCGTAGTCGTGTGTGTAGACAATGTTACCACTCTGGGTCAATATTTCACCGACGGTGGCTGCTGTTATGCGGATCCTGCTTACGTCGACATTAATTGCTTCGCCGCCCGGTAAACGGGTTAAAGTAATCTCAACAGGCATCGTATTCATCGCCATGTCGTTCGGATCGAAACCACTCGCATCGGTATAAGTAATCTGAATCGCTGGCAACATGTCTATTTGATGCCGTGACACCGGCGATACAATCTCAACAACAGGAGCTGACCTATCCACCCGGATAACGGGTAATCCGAATCGGGCGGCGCCATTTGGCTTGGTAACAGTTCCCACGAGGTTGAATGGTCCCTCATCCAGCATTGAGGTATCAAGCATGATTTCAAAGCTAACGCTTCCATCAGCGTTAACCGTGATCATAATCCCGTCGTCGGTGAGAGCACCCAGCATCCGTGCAGATTGCTCATCATCTCCAATCAGGACATCAATTTCGTCTGCATCGACATTCGACACAGTCAGCGTAAAGGTCAGCTTATCGTCAACCGTTGGGAACCCTATAGGATACATGGCATCAATTTCACTTGGGCTGCGTGCGTCACCCTCGGTGTCAATGATGCTGACAATATCAACCGATGGATCAGCAAAGTTTTCAGGCGGTGTGAAATTGCGCACCTCAACGATGATCGGCATAGGGACAATTCTCGTCTCTGGCGAGCCATCGGCGGCGTGTGCCACTGCCATGACGTTATATATCCCATTCGGGATTGACGCCAGATTGACGACCCCTTCATAGGTGTAGTTGCCGGCGTCCTCAAAGACCGTATCCACACCCAACGTCGCCCCAGAAGAGGCATCGTTGACAGCGAGTGTAATGCCACCTGGGAAGACTCCCGGATACGCGCCTGTCCGTGCGGTCAGGGTTAGCATCGGTTCGGGGACACCTTCAAGGAGCAAGCCGCTGACGCGGTAATACGGTCCATTGCCACTGACCTGGCCGTCTTCGATTTCACGCGGAGCGACCACCTCAACTTCATTGGCAACTTCGGTAATCTCTATCGGTGAGTAGTTATCCACAGAGAAGCTGTCTGTTACCCCATCCGCTGAAGGATACGCTGCGTTAGCCGCATCGACAGCGATAGCTCGGACAACATAAGGATTGTCATCTTGGCTTGCATCGCTTGCAGCAGGCGTATCATCTAAGATGGTATCTTCGAGGGTTGTAGTATCCACGGAGATTGACCATTGTCGGTAGAATGGAGCAATTGGTGCACTAGCTGCACCGCCGACAACCGCACCGACAAGATCCTCAATGATAGCAATTTGAACCTGAGAGACAACCGTTGTACCAGCTAATTGTGCAATACCAACCGGCGCCCAATCCGTACCTTGAGAACGGCGAACTTCAAACTGGACCGCAGTGGTCACCGGGTTGGTCATCGCCTGCGTGAATGCACTGATAGTGATTCCGTCACGTGGTGCACCACTGTCAGGGTGGAGGTCTGCCGCCTCTACATGAATAGCATTAATTGCAGGGGCAAGCCGACGCTGATATGTGAAGGTGGCGTCTGTCTGTCTGCGGATGGTCAATGCGTTTGTTGCAACGGTACGCACCATCACCTGTCCTGTCAGATTAGGCAGGGCTGCATAATCACCAACATCCCAATTGACTGTAAGTTGATCGCCTTCCATGGCATTAGCCAGATCTGCTTGGCTGAGCGTCCCGATTGGGTGCCAATCACCGCCTGCGATCTGATACTCCAATTCAATCGTCAATGGATGATCGCTGCGCTCAATGATGTCAACGGTGAGCGTCACCATTGAGTCTGAGAAGATGGTTACCTCTCCTGCGGTGGATTGCGTCTCGTAGGGACCGTCCGTCGTGCCATTGCCGTCATAGTCAGTTTGCACGAGGGAAATCATGGCACTATCTGGATCTGGTGAAACGAGCTCCAACTTGACGCCAGGGGCTCTGCTCGAATCGGCATTTAAGATGTTATCAATACCGACGACACGGAGACCGTACGTACCGTAATCCAAATCATTTCCGGTCTCACTACGAACAAGCATCTGGACATGATGTGGCGGACGGGAGGTCAGCGACAACACACTCGCGGGATTCGTAAGCAGTTGCACAAGGTCTAACACCTGCAGATCCATGGTTAGCATTGGATTCCACGTCCCCGGATTGCCGGCATCATCTAACCGAGCGAACTGGTACAGATAAGCCTCAAGATCTGAGTCATCTATCGGGGTTGCAGAGACGTTTAAGATCGCCTTACCTGGATCCGGAAGCGCGGTTGCAACATAAGTCCCATCTGCATCCCGCAGATACATACCGATGTTGTCATCGGTTGTATCATGAACCATTGTGTCAGCGGTCGGTGCTGTTGTATCCACGGCAAACATTTTGCCGGTGAGTGCATCTGCGGAACCGCCGCTATATCCAACAGCGACATCCAACTGATACATACCATCGACTGGAAGATCAAGTTTACCGACCCATAGGGATTGTGAATCATCGTCCACCGCTGGCACCCTGAACACAGACCTCAAACCCGGATCCATTGTAGCGAGCGGATTCAACTCTGAATCAAGCAGCATCTCAATCGTTTCGAGGAGATTAGCTATTTCAGCCATCTGTAGGTTCCGTGGATCGGGGAGCGGGAATGCGGTAATGGTTAACCCGTTGAGCGGGTCGTGATACGGTTGGGCAAGCTCAACCCTGTAGTAGTAAGAGACTGTGGAGCCGGGGGTCAACGGTGCTTCGGCTGACCATACCCCTGCAGGACCGTCCATAGGGATCGGTGCTTGTCCGTCAATCATCAAGGTCACAGCTGCAAAGGCTGGCATACTTCCTGCGAAGATTGCTACCAACTCTTCTTCCAACTGGAAGTTGTACATGAAGGAACCACCTGCCGCAACCTTCTCGGCAGCAGCCGTAGCGGACCCCGCGCCGGTGATGCTGAACGTTAGACTTTCGGCGGTCGGACCGGCGAAGGTATACAGAGACAGTTGATTACCATTAATCCAGCGACCGGAATCCTGTTGGTCTGCCGATGCCATGAAAGACCATATCGGTTTCGGCGTTATCGCATTACCGAAGTTTTCACGATGAATCTGCTCATCAGTAGCCTCAAAACCCGCCGGCAGCGCACTTTGAACATAGTTTAATACACCAAGAAGTGCTAAAGCGACAGGAAGTGGACTTGGTGAGATTAAGGCAGACGGATCCATTCCCAGCAGGTTAGCAGCGAGTGCAGTTACATCCAACCCGCCCAGTCCCTGTAACGCATTCAACCCAGCTTCGTAGCTGGTATTTATTGAAAGCCCACCCAACTGTAGAGCGGGAGGAACGATCTCAAACATCGCCATTGAATCGGCGCTGACAGCATCTAGTGCATTGGCTACAGTGACGCGAACCGTCGCCTGCCCTCTCATGTCGAGTAAGTTAGCGAAATCTTCAGTCCGATCCCAACTGACAGTCAACTCACTTCCCATCGCGACATCGGTGAGCGCGTCAGCATCAAAAACGTGAATCGGCATCCAATCACCTTCACCATTAATCTGAAAGTCAACCGCGATTGATGTCAACGGGTGCTTCGTGCGTTCCGTAATTTCAAGGGTAAGCGTGACAGCGCTTCTATCGGAGAAGATTGTCACACCATCGGATACACGCTGCACGCTTTCAAAGCGACCATCCGTCGTGCCATCGCCGTTGTAATCCGCGTGCACAACCGTCACCGCAGCGTTATCGTACTCTAGGGGAACAACCTCCAACATTATCGGGGCTGTGCTAGAACTGATATTTAAGATGTCATTAATACCAACAGCTCGCAAGCCAAAGTGACCCATCAGGCTATTCTCACCGCTGATGGGTAGCGTGACCTGATGTGGCTCCATATAGGTCAGCGCGAGATCGGTGGTCAAGATCGCTGGATTCCATACATTAACCCCCGGATTGCCCGCGGCATCTAACGAGATAATCTGGTACAGGTACGCACCTGGATCCATTGGATCACCCGTTGGGGTCGCGGTGATCGTTAGGGTGCCGCCATCGGCGTGCGCTGCGGCAACGTAGGAACC
>JAGWBT010000193.1:3135-5263 GCA_021295755.1 Candidatus Poribacteria bacterium | reverse complement strand
TTGGGTGCTGATAGTTTCTACGAAGGGTGCATAGTCGCTGTCAGTCGTAATAACCGTATCCGCGTGCGTGATAACTGTATCCAACTGATACATGCCATCAGCGGCGTTGGACAGGTCAAACGTCTGAACCCAGAGGGATTGTAAGGCGTTTACCGCCGGAACGTTTAACACAGACCGCAGCTGGAGATTCGTCGTTGTGACAATCTCTACGAGATCCGGTCCCAACTCTGGTGCGAGGAGAGTTTCAACGATTCCACGGTCTTCAACTTGCAGATTCCGTGGATCCGGCACCACCCAGTTTTCCACCGTTCTACCATCAACTTCATACGAATGGGCAAGCCTCACCCGATAGTGGTAATACACTTTGGAACCAGGCATCAGTTGTGCTTCCGCTTCCCATATCCCTGTGTCCATATTCGGTGTCATAGGGATTCCGGTGTCTCCGTCAATCACTAGGTCAACAGATGCAAACACCGACATACCCTCGTTCAAACCGTCCCATGACGGCAGGAACAGGACAGCTCGCTCCTCTTCCAATTGGAAGGTATACGGAACGGTATCGCCGGCGGCGATACGCGTCGCTGAAGCACGCCCGGACTGTCCACCGGAGAGCGTGAACATCACACTGTCGGCGGTTGGACCTGTGAGGACATACAGATTGAGTAGATCTCCATTAAGCCATCGATTCGGATCCGTTGGTCTGTCTTGTCCCAAGACATGCCACATCGGTTTGGGGGCGATCGCGTTGCCGAAGTTCGCCTTGCTGATCGCATCGTTGGTTGGGTCGAAACCGGCGGGTAGGCTTGCCAGTTGTCCCTTCATCAGGTCAAGATATAAGATGCCGGAAGGAATCATCTCAAGCAGGACAGGATTGGTTTGAATCGCTTCCCGACTGATTCGCTTTAGCTCTTCCGGGACATATTGGGGATTGATCGACAGACCACCCAACGCTTTGATCGGTGGCAGCATCTTAATCGGATCAACCACCATCGGCTGGTTCCGATAAATGATCTCAATAGATCTCAACGGGTCAATTTCTGCATGACCGTGGTATCCATCAACGCTGCGTAAAACATCAACCATCAAGACATCGCCGGTGCTTGCAATCGTCGCCGGCGGGTCGAAGAAGGTATACTCATATCCACCGGACGCATCTGTGGAGACCTGTGCAGGCGTCATGGCTTGCCCGTCCATTACGAGTGTGATGGTGACCTGAAGACCTGCGCCCGCAGCCGTGCCATCTAGCTCGACAACGCTACCGACCACATTAAGCACACCGACTTTAGCGGGAACGTCTGTCTGAATGTTCACCATTGCTTGTGATGCCTGAATCTCCGGTGTGGTAAGGGTGCGGGCCATCGCTCCAACGGTTACCCCCGCCTCCTCCACTTCAACGGTGAGGCTATCACCTCTCTCTGCAGCGATATCAAGAAATTCAATGAGGGTAGCGGCATACTCGCCATTGTCATCGACGGGTACGCGCTGTTCCAGATTGCGGACGGAATTGGCAACAACAACCGTCAGCTCGTTCTCTCTCAAATGGCCCGCTGCCGCCACTGGATCACCATCGCCATCTCTGAGGTAGACTGTACCTACGACATTGAGCAGCTTTGAAGTCGCTCCAATATCGGTGTATACCTTTCTTGTGATCGTCGGATCGGCAAGTTTTATATGGGTCAGGGTAAACTGGTCGCCAGGACCACGCTGCGTGCCGGTGGAATCTGTCACAATGATTGAAACCGGATCGCCGGTGGTTGCAACAGTCATGGGCGGTATCTCAAGGAATGTGACTGAAAAGGAGCCATCCGCTTCGGTTGAAGTTGTCTGTGACTCATCCGCGCCGACTGTTACCTTAACGTCAAATCCGCTGTCGACAGGGGTCATCATATCGTCTCTATATACAACGCCATCCACGACTAGGATATCGACGGACATGGGGGGCAGTACAATATCTGTCATCACGTCTTGGGTCACGGTGGCAGATCCCGTTGTACCGAGATCTGCATTGGTCAGGGGCAACTCTTCGGCACCACTTTCCGCGCCGGTATCATCTGTGACAACGATTGAAACCAGATCGTCGGTGCTTGCAGCGGGCGTGTCTAAACCAACGGCTGTCCGCTCAAAAAAC
>JAGWBT010000193.1:0-2871 GCA_021295755.1 Candidatus Poribacteria bacterium | reverse complement strand
TAAACCAACGGCTGTCCGCTCAAAAAACCCGTTCGTGTCCGTTGTCGTCATCGGAAGTGCGTTTGACCCGACGGTCACGACCACGCTAACTCCCTCGGCGGGAGTTTCACCATCAATTGTATAGACAACGCCATTGACCACCAAAACATTGACGGACCTCGGAGGAACGGGGATAGCTGTCGTCACGTCCCTTCTAACTGTCGCAGTTCCACCTTCGCCGAGCTCATCATTTGAGAGCACGGATGTATAGGGACCGTGTGTCCCGTCGTTCGCATCGGTCACAACAATCGAGACCGGATCGCCGCCGCGTGCCACAGGCGCAAGGAGATCGAGGAATGTCACGAAATAACCGTCGGCATCGGTTGTAGCCATCGCGGTATTTGACCCGACCATAATCTCAACATCGACACCGGCCGCAGCGGTTTCACCATCCGCTATGAAGACCGTCCCCTCCACGTTCAGAATACTGACCTCGACGGGCGGAACAGGCGTCAGTTGCAGGGTGGTCTCCCCTGAAATCGTACCGACTGTGACTGTAATCGTTTCGGTCCCTTCGGCGTCAACCACGGGTGCGGTATAGGTTGCGGAGTATGAGCCAAACCTAGTGGCAGACTCAGTAAACGCGGTTACGGTGCCACCGCTCGATGTGGAAGCGATCAAACTCTGACCGCCGACCTCGTTACCGCTGCTGTCGCTGACCATCGCAGTAATTGTAGAGCTTCCGGTGCTGGAGAGCTCTGTCGGGACTGCACTGACTGTAACCGTCGCCGGTGATCCAGCATTAATGGTTATGATCGCGGACGCCGACTCGTTCGCTTGGGTCGCTGTTGCGGTGAGCGTTACCCGTCCTGCGAGCCCGCCGGAGGTGTAAGTTGCGCTGTAGGTGCCGTCGCCATTGTTTGTCACTGCGCCTATCGTTCCGATGCTAGGCGCGCTAATCGTGACAGTCTCATCTGCCACGGGACCCGCTCGATCCACGCTGATTGTTACCATCCCATCGCCCGGTGTGTCTGCGCTGAAGATATTCGGTTCAACGGTGACCGTAACGGTCGTTGGAACAGGCGTCAACGTGATGGAGGTCATCGCCGTTTCACCGAGTTGGGCTGATGCCGCGGAGATTTGCGCGGTATCGGTAGCGGCTAAGGCGAGGGAGGGAGCGGTATAGGTCGCGCTGTAGGTGCCGTCCCCGTTGTCTGTCGTTGTGCCCACGGTTCCTTTATCCGCTGAAATGGTGACGGTATCGCCGGCGGTAGGATTGCCACTATCATCTCGGACCATCGCTGTTATCGTCGATGTCGAGGTGCCGTCAGCAGGGATCGCGCTCAAACCGGATTGAACGGTAATGCCTGCACTTACAGGCACAAGATCAAGATCTACTGTGAAGGGCACGGCTGTATCAGCAGCCGTCAGCGTATATGGTGCTGTCTCTTGGCTGTTACCTTCGGAATCGGTCAAAGTGAATGTAAACGTATCCCCGGCACTTACCACTCCGCTGAAGGAGAGCCATCCGTAGGTGTAGCTGCCATCCTCGCGTGATTCAGCACTCCCAATGAGGCCGGCGATACCAGCGGAATTCGCCCCTGTTATTGTAATACCGGGGGCAGGACTGTCGTCAATAAGGACTGTTCCCTTAAATGTCACAGTACCAGTAGACTGCCCGTGGGCGATACCACCTGCAACAGAACAGCAGACAACCAATACCATAAATAAATAAACCAACTGCTTGCTACTCATATTTATCCTCCTGAGAATTCTCACTCAGTATATTTTAATAGAGAAATTGAGTTTGTTCAAAAACCCAGTTTCTTCTAAACTTGGGGCGAACCCTTTTCTTATTAAGGTGCCAGCCTATGTTAATATATGAAACCAGTTTTTTTAGGACTTACACAGCATGTTCAGAAATCCCCTGATTTTCCAAAGTCCCCTGACAAGGGTTTCCTCCCCTGATAAGCCAAACGAACAATTCCCCCCTGATAAGGGGGGCTAGGGGGGTTAGGAGATTTAGGGAGTTAAAAATCAAAAATCTACCCCGTGTGCTAAATTTGCGTAAGTCATGTTTTTTTAATAGATTCCCTTAACTGCTCGCTTGATAGCCCTATTGTAGATGTGCCACATCGAGATATGCATCTCAACCTACTTAAAGGTTCTTGTAGGGGCACCCCCGATAAATCGGGATAGGCGGGATTAAGAAACGGGCAACTACAGGCGTAACTCCTAACCTAAATAACTTAGGTTAAAGTAAAGACGCCTTATGATACAACAGATTGAAAAATCTGTCAAGACTTTTTTGTGAAAAATTTCACAGAAAACACCGCCGGAATGGAAAATCCGCTCTCGGATAGAGATCAAGTAGAGATGTGTCGGTTTCAGATTTGTTGTGAAGAAACATTTAACGCAAAGGCGCAGCGGGAGAAAAAGAGACGCTTTCGCCTCCCGGTAGGTGCGGTTGAAAACAGCGCCTACCAAAGGGGAGAAAGGAGAAAACGGAAAAACGAGGGAGCGAGGGGACGAGGGAGCGGGAAAGCGAAAAAACGGGATAACCCGTAGGTTGGGTTGAGCCACAGCGAAACCCAACACAGCCCTAGAGCGACAGCATATCCCATTTGTCTGAATCACGGATTAACGCGGATTTAGGGATTACACGGAGAAAGGAGAAAACGGGAGCAGGCGAGGGGGCGAGGAAGCGGGAAAACCTGTCTTTTAGCCCCAGCGGGGCGATATGTTTATAGCCGAGCGGCATCTCCCATCAACAAAAGCCCCAGCGGGGCGACATGTGCTGATTTGCTATACCGAATCGGCGCAGTTAGAAACAGCGCCTACCAAATATGGGAGACTGGACGGCACCCCTACGATTACGGACAGTTTCAATTG
>JAGWBT010000192.1:5490-9726 GCA_021295755.1 Candidatus Poribacteria bacterium | reverse complement strand
GTCCAACCGACAGCACCAATATTGTCGTTCAGGTGTTCGATTGTGTCGGCACCGCTGATAGCAACCGTGATTTCTGGATGCGAAAGCACCCAAGCTATAGCCAGTTGAGCAGGTGTTTTCCCCAATTCATCAGCGAGCTGCCTAACGGTTGTTATAACCTGCGCGGAACGTTCATCCATCATTCGGGAAAAATCGTCCTTACGTCCCGCAAAAAGAGTCCCCGATGGGGGTGGACGATCCGGTGAATATGCCCCACTGACAAGACCGACTGCCAACGGACTAAACGCCATCGTTCCCAATCCCATATCTCTTACCATACTAAACATCTCGCCTTCCATCTGACGATTTAGCAAATTGTATAGATTTTGGACGCACATATACGGCGTTATGTTGTGCTTGTCCGCAGTCCAGAGCGATTTGCAAACTTGCCACGCCGCATAATTGCAACACCCGACGTAACGCGCCTTACCCGCACGAACGATATCGTCTAACGCCCGTATCGTCTCCTCAAGTGGCGTTAATTCATCGAAGCGATGGACCAGATAGACGTCAACATGGTCTGTGTCCAACCGCTTGAGCGACCGCTCCACTTCGCGCATGATGTGATACCTCGATAAGCCTTCATCGTTCGGACCTGATCCTGTGGGGGCGGCGACCTTCGTGGTAATCACAACGTTATCCCGCTTACCTTTGAGCGCCTTGCCCAGAATCACCTCTGAACGCCCCTGATTGGCTCGATCATCCATTGGACCGTACCAATTTGCACAATCGATGAGGTTGATTCCAAGTTCAAAAGCATGCTCGATGACTCTCTGGGCTTCTGCTTCATCGGGCTGCCCTCTGAAGCCCAAGCCGAAAGCCAACCGGCTCACTTGGACGCCGGCGGTTCCAAAGTTTACATATTCCAAAATCCTGTCTCCCTCTGTTGAAATTTTTGCAATCTAAGTTTCAATACCATGTCCCGCCATTCAAGTAAATCATATACGTCTGCTGCTGTGTAAGGACGCCGTAGATCATCCAGAGTCCTCCAGTTATGAAGTCACCCAAGATCAAACCAAAGAAGAACGGGATGGAGCGTTGATATCCTCTGACCTGACCAACTCGCAAAATAATGGCTTTCACTGTCCAACTGATAAGAAAAGTAAACCAAAAGTAATCAATAGCAAAGCTAACGGCAAGTGGGTAACCGGCAGGATGGAGGGGCCACCAAAAGAAACGGGTTCGCAAGACATGAAGGACTATTACGATCGCCATACCAACGCCCATGAATGTAGTACGCGGCACGTTGGGCGGCATTGGGTGGAACAACCAGTTTTCTAATCGGGTCCAAGCAGTATTGGCGACCCAACCCTTGAAGAATGATACCCGCGCCGACGCACCGTCCCGGTACATCATGTCTAGGTTTGTCCACATCCCAACAATGAGCGCTACAGCTGCCCCTACCATCATCGCAATTATCAATCTACGACCATTAATGCGAGCAACTTCAGCCATCTTGAGCGGTTCAAACTGATTCGGCATCGCGTGCGATCGGTAACTCCGATTGAACCATTGATAGAAACTTATCACGGTTAAACTACCACCACCCCAAGTCAGCGTCCCTAAAGCGGTCACCATCATGTCCGCAGGATGGTTGAAGATACCGTGGGGCGCGCCGAATTCCGCCCTTAAACGGGTCACAGCAATAGCAATAGCAAAATAAAGTCCAAAGAAAACTGGAATGGCTATTACCGACATACCCGCCTGATAAGAGAAAATAAACAAGAACAGAAATCCGCCAATCAGTCCAAAGAGTGCTGTCCGATAGCGCATCGGCTCGTCTGCATCGGCAGCAGATTTTTCAGAAAATGCTGTCCGAAACGCAAAAACCAAATGCCTCCGCGTTACCCAAATAGCAATGAGGCACATGCAGATCCATGCGCCGGCAGATTGTTCATAGAAGTAGGGAAAGCCGGGGAGCGTGTCCAACCCAAGATAGCTACTTAATACGCGGCTGAACTGACGTATCAGAAAGAAAAACCAGCAAGTAAACGAGAGGTCCAACGGCAGAAAAAAACCGAGCCCGATCATGAACGGATAGAAGGATATCATCGTATTGGACATCGCATCCCAAGGCTTCTCAGTGAGCTGTCTGCCGATAAAGTGTAGCTTGAGATGAAGGTATGGAACAGACGGGAAAAGGACATGTAACCCGTTCATGAGGTCCAAGACGAAAGGGATAGAGAATCCGACCCATAGTAGACCATTCCGCAAAAAATGCGACGACTGCGTCATCGCTACAGGTAGCTGGATGATTGGAAATGCGAGCCGTTCAGTATGCACCCACTGCCGTCGAACGAGGGTGTTGATGCAGTGGAGCATAAATAGCAAGACCAGTGTGAACACCGTCCAAACTATCATGGGGCGCAGCCATGCTTTGAAGTGCTTAGGCTCGTAAAAGGAGGCGTCCCCTTCGTAGTATCCGGTTAATATGGCATCGGGTGGGCTGGCGGTAAACCAAGGTGGGATGTAATGGAAAAAGAGTTCCTTCCATTCATTCTCCTGGGTCGCAAATTGGTAGGGGTGGAGAGCGATAGCGAAAAGATCCTGCAACATCCCATACGATGCGATCGAAGTCGAAATCACAATCATCGAGTAGATGGTGAGGAGTTCTCCCATCGAGAATTGAATCCGTGGCCACAGCCGCAATATACCGTTGTTGAGCACGACCAACCAGAACAGGAGAAAGATCGGATAGATGAATATCGGCAGCGCAGTTGCTTCCGCTCGGTATTTCATCTCCGTAATTGTTACCCAATAGGCATTGAAGGCGACAAGCGCCAGACCAATTAGGACAGCGCGTCCCGTTGCTCCTTTATTCCGCCGCTGTGTTTTAATTTCTTCCAATCACAATCTCCATTTTCACGAATGACACGAGAAACAGACTTGGAATGTCCTCAGACACTCAGGACTTTCCCCTCTCTGGCTGATTGGTAGATTTTCTCCAACAGTGCAACGGTTCGGCGCCCTTCCCTGCCATCAACTCTCAGATCTCCACCTTCCTCAAAAGCCTGAACAAAATCTTCGATGATACTGTGAATGGGATTCTCAATCTGTTGGAGCCGTTCCTCTAATCCTTCACCAAAGACACGCATCTTCCCGCCAAGCACATCGTCAACCAGAATCCCGCCTTCAGTCCCATGTACTTCAGCACTGAAATAGACGCTCGTCGGAAAGGTTGTTGTCCCAACAATGACCCCTTTGGCACCGCTTTTAAAGTTCACGATTGCAAGCCCGATGTCTTCGGTTTCAATGTCATGATTCATAATTGCCATCTCGCCGTAGGCTGATTCAAAATCGCCCATGAACCAAGAAATAAGATCTAGCAGATGTGCCCCCTGATTCGCCAGAGATCCGCCACCATCCATCTCCCACGTTCCACGCCAGCCCCCGTTCCTCTCAAAATACTCGTCGGCTCTGAACCACTTGAAGCGGACCTCGCCTAGAATAGGCTGACCGAGCCATCCACGCTGAAGGGCTTCAGCGACACGATAGTTGGTGTCCACATAGCGACTTTGATAATCAACAGCTAGCTTGACGCCTGCCTCGTCACAGGCGGCGATGAGGCGATCGCAGGCTTCGGTTGAAACGTCCATTGGCTTGGTAGTAATCACATGCTTTCCCGCCTGTGCTGCGCGGATGCCGAGTGCTGCGTGGGTCCCGCTCGGCGTCATCATCATCACGCAGTCGATATCGCTCCGTCCCAAGACATCATCCAGATTCGGTGTCCACTCGGTGTCAAGTTCCTCAGCGATCTGTTTGGCAAGAGCTTCGTTCAAATCGACGACGCACTTCAGCTCAGCACCTTCTGTGTTTTTAATCATCCGAGCGCGGCTGCTGCCCACGCCTAAACCCACAACTGCGAAATTGACCATATTGTAAAATCCTTTTTGCTTGACATACTCCCACACCTAAAGTTTCAGTTCGGTGTAATTTTACCTCCGCAATTCCATCAGTATTGAAATAATCCAACAGACTCGGGATCTGCCTCCCTAGTCTAGAAACTTGAGTATTAGCTCTAAAAACGATTTAGACAATCAAAACACACATTCTCATGCTGTGTGAAGTGTGTATTGTAGCACCTTCTAGCATCGTTGGCAAGTGGAAAAAATGATCTTATTACCAAAAAATCCTTTAGGTCTAAAGCCCAAGCATTTGTGCTTTGGATACAGATTGCTTTAGCACGGTTTTGCGTTG
>JAGWBT010000192.1:975-5162 GCA_021295755.1 Candidatus Poribacteria bacterium | reverse complement strand
CGTGTGTCTATACGGGAGACGGATATTCTCAAAGCAATGCGAGAATCCCAATCCTTGAGGGTTGGGAGTAGGTCAAAAAAGCAACTTAGAGCTTCTATAGTGTTGGAAGTCCTCCGTTGGAGTTCGGACCAATATGGCAAATAGGTTGACCAAATACTTGGAATTGGTATAGATTTTCCCTATGTAATCCAAGCGGTGCCTGGTTAAAAGAAATCAGTAATGGAACTGAGTCCGGTGTAAATGCCTAGAATAGATGGATCTTTTTTTTGAAAGACACTCGTGAGATGTGCTATAATTATTTTGGCTTTGTATCGTACAATTTCCTTCAATAGAATTATCTCGATTATCTAAAATGGGAGCGAAACACAATTGAAAAACAAGAGATCTAGGTCAACGGAAAAAGACTCAGAAACCACGACAAAGACAACCGATTCGCTGGTTGTGGCAAACCGCCCAAAACGAACACTTCCCGCATTGGCAAGTCCAACTAAACCGGAACGCGGCTTATTCGGCAAACGGAAACTTAAGGGAGATCCCAAAGCAGACCAGATTAAACAGATTGTCCTCGACAATGTCAAAGCTTTCTCAGAGGCTGATGCGCGGATGTTACATGGGATTTTTTCTCTTGCGCACACAACTGCAAGGGAAATCATGATTCCCTTATCGGAGATGGTGGCGGTTCATATTGCCACGCCGATCGAGCAGACAAAGGCGATGATACAGCATTCTAACTATCAGTTTGTTCCAGTCTATGAAGAACGGATTGATCGGTTAACAGGAATCGTAAGTGTCATGGACATTTTGTACGCTCCACAGGGAACAAACGAACTCGATCCCTTCATCAGGCCTGCATACTATATCCCAGAAACAAAGCTGATAGGTGAATTACTTGAAGAATTGCGTCTTGCCTCAGAACCCATAACAATTATTATTGATGAACATGGTAGCTGCGTTGGATTTATAGGGCTGGACGATCTCCTTGAGCAAATTGTGGGTGAGATTCGCCATTCCCACAAACGGCAGCCGCTACACGTCGAAGTACTTGGAAATAATTCATGGACGCTCGATGCGCGAACACCAATCGATATAGTTAATGCAACACTAATCACAAACATTCCCAAAGATCGCTCCGATACGATTGGGGGATTTATACTCAAACTTATCGGTCGGTTGCCGGAACAGGGCGAAAAAGTGACCTATGACACTATCGAATATACCGTTGATGAGGTCTTTGATTACGGCATCACTGTTATTCACGCCAATAAAATACCGTCGCCGGTCTCCGAGAAAGGACCTAGTGGTTGGGACAGTGTCACACAGAAGTTAACAGGTTCGTCGTAATGAATTCTTCAGGTCATTTTGGAACGATTGAAATCACCACGTCCCCATCTCGTTTTACACCTCACGCATGATGTCGTGAGGTGCATCCCCTCAGAATGATTGATTGACAGAACATCCCTCTCTGGCACTCCATGCCTAAAGAGCACTGGCTGAAATCCGAATTAGCCCAGCTCGATCAAGCTGGGCTTTCGCGATCACTACGCTCCATAATGACAGCACCAACCGGGCGCACTCTGCTTGATGGACGCGAGGTCATTCTGCTCGGATCAAACAACTACCTCGGCTTGAGTGTGCACCCGATAGTGGTTGAAGCTGCTGCTACAGCTGTGCAGAAATACGGAACGGGTGCTAGCGCCTCCCGTCTGATGTCAGGTAATTGTCACCTTTACACCGAACTTGAGGCAAAAATTGCCAAAGCAAAGGGGACAGAAGCCGCCCTCGTTTTCGGCTCTGGATATCTAGCTAATATCGGAGCAATCCCTGTGTTAGCAGGCGAGAGCGATCTTATTCTTAGTGATGCCCTCAATCATGCAAGCATCATTGATGGCTGCCGCCTCAGTCAAGCGACAAAACAGATTTATCGGCATTGTGATGTCGAGCATCTAGAATCGCTGCTAGCACAATCGATGAAATTCAGACACAGGCTCATTGTGACCGATGGCGTTTTCAGCATGGATGGCGACATCGCACCACTCCCTGAAATCTGTAGGCTAGCTGAACGATACGATGCAACCGTAATGGTTGATGACGCACATAGCTTTGGGGTTTTAGGAGAAACAGGTGGCGGGACAATTGAACATTTCGGATTGGAAAATCGTGGCGTTATTCAGATGGGAACGTTAAGCAAAGCGATCGGCGGATTGGGGGGATATGTCGCTGGCAGCACCGCTTTGATTGATTTCCTAATAAATCGAGCGCGGGGATTCATTTTTACAACAGGTCTCCCACCCGCCACGTTGGCAGGTGCTTCGGCAGCGATTGACGTAATCCGTTCCAACCCTGAATTACGCCAACGGTTGTCATCCAACGTTTTTCTGCTCAAAAATGCTTTGCTGGAAAAAGGATTTCAACTGCTACCGAGTCA
This sequence comes from Candidatus Poribacteria bacterium, assembly GCA_021295755.1. Taxonomy (NCBI): domain Bacteria; phylum Candidatus Poribacteria; species Candidatus Poribacteria bacterium. Next base: position 2,737 of record JAGWBT010000192.1, on the reverse strand, counting down.
GACCCAAATTCTTCCGCTGATCCTCGGCACTGTGGAGGTCGCGTCACGGTTCGCTGAAGTTCTGCTTGCACACGGTGTATACGCCCCTGCTATTCGACCACCCACCGTACCGGAAGGAACGAGCCGGTTACGGATTTCTGTAATTGCATCTCACACAACTGAAGATTTAGAGACAGCGGTTAAGGGGTTTGAGGCCGCAAGAGCTGCCACTTCTTAGATAGAAACAACCAACCTAGCGACACAGCAATGATGTCCTTTAGACCTCACGCGACATCTCAATCTGGTCGAATGACGTAATCTCTGGCTGACCGTGCTCCGCTGCAACTTTTGCATTGCCCGGACGTTTGCACAACCCGGTTTGTAGCCCGGCGGCGCGGGCTGCCTCTAACTCATCAAGCACATCGCTTAAAAAAAGAATCTGCGCTGGCGTCAGACCAAAATCTTTGACGATTGCTTGGTAACTCGCTGCTTCCTTTTTTGGACCGGTAGTTGTGTCGTAATGACCTCGAAACAGGTGCAGAATATTCCCAGCCAAGGTATGTCCGAAAAATAACTGCTGCGCCGCAATGCTCCCAGATGAAAAAATACGGACGTCGCACCCGGCATCGTTCCAAGCCTGAATCGCAGGCAGAACATCATCGTAGATGTGCGCCCGCATTTCGCCACTTTCAAAGCCGGACTGCCAGATTAAGCCTTGAAGTGCTTTCAGCCCCGTCGCTTTAATATCGCCATCCATCAACCGAAGGACCTCCGACCGGAGCAGTTGCTGCCGTTTGCCTACCTCAGTCTCGCTCCCACACCACGCAACGAAAGATTCATAACCTACGTCTTTGGCAATCAGATCGCACACCTCGTTTAACGTCGCCGAATCCCAATTCGCGTACAAATATTGATCTAATTCGCGGCGCACGAAAGGGAACATCACATCGTAGACAAAGCTGACCGCCGAAGTTGTGCCTTCGATATCGAGCAGAATTCCACGTCCGGAAAATTTCATCAGACTTTTACCACAGCCTCAATGTCGCTGGCAGGAGATAGGTAGGCTGGTCCCATGCAGACAGGCGTGTAATTCTCATGAACGGGATTGCCAACGTAGTGCGGTGTCCAACCCAATGTGTCCTCAAACAAGCGAATACAGCGGATGGTGCGGTCATCGCACAGATCGAACCAGTGCTGAGTCCCGGTTGGCACGCTGATCAGATCGCCGCTTTCCACTTGGATTGCAAATACGGGAGCGTTATCTGGATGAATGTGAAAGAGTCCACTTCCCTTGATGGTGAAGCGAACTTCATCCTCGCTGTGTGTGTGTTCTTTGTTGAACTTTGCCAGCATGTCGTCTAAGCCGGGCGTCTCTGGCGTGACGTTAATTACATCTGCCGTTACAAATCCCCCTTGTTCCTTGAGACGCTCGATCTCTGGGGCATAAGCGTCCAGAATTTCTTCGTTTGTCGCCTCCTGACCAACACGCCCTTCGACATCCCACTTTTCATACGAGATGCCGAACGGTTTCAGAAATTCGCGAATCTCTTGGTGATCGGTGATTTCTCGATTTTCGTCTTGCACTCGAATACGAGCCATAATGTCCCTCCTCACTGGGGTTGGGTGTCCCAACTCATCGGGCGAGGCAACCTCGCCCCTACGATTCAAGTTAAGGGTTGTTTGGTGAAACCGGCATCGCTCAGGCAAATGTTAGCCGCCGAGCAACGCACTCAAATAGGAACTCAAAAATTTCGATGTGCCGTTTCGCTTCGTCTAGATCATG
>JAGWBT010000192.1:0-887 GCA_021295755.1 Candidatus Poribacteria bacterium | reverse complement strand
TGTGTATTGTCAAAGATTGGCACCCACTCAGCGTGTTCATGGGTCGTTATGCCGGCAAGCCCCTTGAGCATTTCATAGCCTTCAATCCTGAAACCGCTGTCGTAAAAATAAAAATCCGAAAGCAGCGTACCCCAGATGGAATGCGTGTGCATCACCGCCCCAACATCAGGTTGTTCGGCGATAGCAATATGTAGCAGCGTCTCTGCAGATGCCTTCGGCTGCTCAATAACAATGGGAAGACCATCGCCATCTACACGCACAAAATCGTCTCGCGAAAGGCAACTTTTATCTTTCCCGCTTGCAGTAATTAGCAACTCCAGCGGCTCACGACGAATCACCACGCTGTAATTACTACTGGTGCCGAGTGACCAACCACGCACGTGGAAATGACTGCCGACCTCGCGTAGTGCGTCTATCTCTTTTTCAAAACCTGTGAGGGGGCTCCCGGATAGATCCAAGGTTTTCTCCCTATGGTTTGTTAGAAAATGTGAAGTAGTGCTTCGGGTATCTTCCGTTTTTTCGTTTGACAAAGAAACAGAACAGGGTAAAATATTGTAGCGCATTTCGCAGTAGACATCAAGCGAAAGCAGCGTCCGAAGAACATAGGCAAGCACGAAATCAAGGCATTTCTAATTACTAAATCCATCATACAACCATGATTAGGAGATAGCATAATGGAGTTAATGCAACAGGACATCCACCACTTTCAGGAACAGGGATATCTCGCCATTCCCGAATTTTTCTCTCCACGCGAGGTAAAAGCGCTGCAGGCTGAACTTGACCGCCTGTTTCGAGACGGCTTGTTGCGTAACGTCGCCACCGATGGTGACGGAAAAACACACTCAACTACACAGTTCAATTTCCAGATCTGTCCGATTTATCACAAG
>JAGWBT010000191.1 GCA_021295755.1 Candidatus Poribacteria bacterium | reverse complement strand
GATTGACAACATGCCCCTGAGAGCGAAGCCATACCGTCAATCGAGGCACTCCGTAAAAAGGTGTCTTTGTGTACTGCTCATCTATCAGACGCATATAGAGTAGATTTTGTGGCGATTCACCCACAGGTTGATAATAGAACGAGGCTCTTGACAGTCCCAATAGCTCGCACTGCCTCACAACCGACGGTGAATCGCACCCCTTTTCAATGAGGCGTCGTTTCTGGTCAACGGAGCAGTTGCGTTTTTTTTTGAAGCCAATCCAGTTCTACCTTCAACTGACCGATTTGGCGATATAGTTCATCAACCAATTGGTCGTTGTCTGTGGTTGATTTTGAGCGGCCGTTTGTAAACAGGTCGGGTAATTGGTCAAGCACCTGCTTCTTCCATTGGCTCACTTGATTGGGGTGGACACCATATTCACTCGCTATTTGAGCGACAGTTCGTTGATTTTTTATCGCCTCAATCGCCACTTCTGCTTTGAAGCGATTATCATACCGTTTTCTGCGGCGCATGGGTTGAAAACTCCTTTCTTGGGGTGGCGTGTTTAACCCTTATTGTCGCACAGATGGTCACCGGGTTACCAGTCAGAAGTACACCTTATTCTATTGTCTAGTTTTTGGGGGTAATTACAGTCCACCATAGTAACTGTTAACTTCGTTTCAATTTGAACGTTTTAACATTAAAGGTTATAATTATAAATCAGGTGCGATTTAAGCAGCGGAAAATTGAATTCCTCCGAGTATGTAAACAGTCCTAAACAGAATGGCGCATCAAACGTCTTAATATTTGGTGTAATGTTATGTGGATTCAAAAGGGTTGGCAGATTAATTGCAGCCGTAGGAGGTATCAATGAAATTATTGACTCGGATCTTCACCATGATCTTTATTTTTATTGTTGCTTTTAGCGTGAATGGCGGTGCAGATACCGTCAAAATGGATAAGGAAGTCCCCAACTTCACACTCAAAGATGCGATGGACAAAGAGCATTCGCTCAAAGATTTGAGCCACGAGAAAAAGGCGACCGTTGTGATGTTCATTTCGACCCAATGCCCTGTGTCTAATCATTACAACGAGAGGATCGTCGCACTACATAATGACTACAAAGATCAAGGCGTACAGTTCATTGGGATTAACTCCAACAAGAATGAGTCCGTCGAGGAGATAGCTGAACATAACAAAACGAGCAAGTTCGATTGCGTTGTCTTAAAAGATTTGCGGAATGAGATCGCGGACAAATTTGGGGCAAGGCGTACACCTGAAGTCTACTTGTTGGACGAAAAGCGGAGGCTTCGGTATCGTGGTGCCATTGATAATAGCCAGAAGAACCCTGAAACGCACTATCTACGCGAAACGCTTGATCTCGTGGTTGCCGGAAAAGAAATCCCTGAAGACCGCAAAAAAACAAAGGCGTTTGGCTGTACTATCAAACGTGTTAGGAAAAAGCAGGATCGAAGCCGTACGCCGTAAATACTAATCTCTGAATTTTTCAGGGAGATTGATAAAATCAGGATATAGGATAAGGAAGATTGGATGATTAAAAAAATTCTTCGAGGCATGCTCACACTGTTTCTCCTTATTGCTATTTGTATGATGATGCTAGTCTTTGTTGGCGTTGGATTCGTCGGGGGCGTTGTCATCAAATCGTGGGATTCCATCGACCATATTGACTTGGGCCAACTGGAATACCGCGAGGTTGACACGTGGAAACAACACCTTGAAGTCTATTCCTCCCTCTGCACAGTCCAACGGGGAGATTCTATTGATTTCCTCCTAGATAAATTGAAACGACTGGAATATCAAGAAAGTGGAGAGTTTATTAAGCCAAGTGTCGTTGGACAATATTCGGTTGGGCGGGATGAACAGGGGCAACCTGAGAGGTTATGGATTTATCTCCAAGGTTTCCATTTCCCCGGTGAAGATCGGGAACCGTATCAGGTAGAGCTTTCTGTGGTTGATGGAAAAATTGAGACGATCCAAAATGATGACGGTAAAAAAATCGATGGTTTTGATCTCAGGCCGGAGTTGCTTAACGCGCTTTATGACAGAGAAGGTGAAGCCGAGGCACGAGAGATTGTGAAACTTGTGCAAATGCCAGACACGCTGCTACAGGCATTTCTCGCGGTTGAAGATCAGCGCTTCTATAGTCACTGGGGTGTGGATTTTCTAGGAATTCTCCGTGCAGCCATTCACAATACTCAGTTATATCTAGGGCAAGTGCAAGGAACGCTACAAGGCGCAAGTACCGTCACCCAGCAGCTCACACGCAATATCTATCTGACCCGTGAAAGACGACTTTTGCGAAAGGTGAAGGAGGCGCTGCTAGCTGTCCGCATTGAGCGTCAATTTTCCAAGCACGAAATTCTCGAAAGATATTTGAACCTGATTAACTTGGGACGATATGGTTCGCAGGAAGTACTCGGTGTTCAAGAGGCAGCCCAAAACTATTTTGGAAAAAATGTATGGGAGTTAGAACTCCACGAGTGTGCCACACTGGCGGGCATTCCGAAATCACCGACACGCTATTCGCCAATACGCCACCCGGACCGTTCAAAAGAACGGCGTAATCTGGTGCTTGGATTGATGTTAAAGGCGGGTTTCATTAGCGCGGAGGAATACGACACGAATGTCCAGAAACCTGTTGTCATTGAGGTGCCTAGAAGCGCGCAGGGCACAGGCGGGTCACATTTTTTGGAATATGTTCATGAACAACTGATAGAGATACCTGAATTAGAAGGTCATTTATACAACCAAGGGTTAAGGGTATATACGACAATCGATCCCTCCATGCAAGAGATTGCAGAAAGAGCTGTGGCTGACCACTTGCGAGAATTGGATCAGAAGTTAAGAGGCGGCTATAGTAGATACAGAAATCTGCCCGATTACGACGAGAATAAAAATAATCCCAATGGCATTAATCCAATTACCAATTATTTGCAAGCGGGGCTAATCGCCCTTGAACCGCAAACGGGACACATCAAGGCGATGGTTGGGGGACGCGATTTTTATATCACGCGGCAGGAGATTAACTTTTTTAATCGATCTGTCCATGCATATCGCCAACCCGGTTCATCTTTTAAGCCGATTGTTTTTGCAGCGCTACTTGATCTTCCCCCTTTAATAACACCGGCAACGATTGTTCGCGATGAAGCGTGGTCTATCGATGTTGGAACACGGAGGAGATGGAGGCCGCGAAACTACGGCCTGCGCTACTACGGAGATATTACTGCGCGAAGGGTATTGGAGAAATCGATCAATATTGGGACAGCGAGAATGATGTGGGAGACACCGATAGAGGAAAACGAAAAACCTGCCGGGCTTAATCGAACGCTTGCGATGGCCAAACGTCTGGGCATCAACGCCAATTTACCCGCATATCCGTCAGTTGCATTAGGAGCAGGCGGGTTGCCGCTCCTTCAAATGACTGGTGCCTATTCTGTTTTTGCCAATGGCGGGGTGCGCAGGAAACCGATAGGGATTCACTATGTTGAGGATCAGTATGGGGATGTCTTGATTGAAAATCAACCACCGGCGGAACAGGTGCTTGACCCAGGGGTTGCCTATCTCATGACACATCTCATGAAGGGTGTGATTAATAATGGCACCGGTAGGCGGGCGCGTGTGATGGGGTTGGAACGTCCCGCAGCCGGCAAAACCGGCACGACGGACGATTATACAGATGCGTGGTTTGTCGGTTATATTCAAAATCTTGCCACTGGGGTTTGGGTTGGGTTTAACGACCACAAGAAGAAGACAACGTTCCCAGGGGCCCTAGGTGCCTTACCCATCTGGACTCGATTTATGATTGAGGGGGCACGCGGACCCGTCAAGGATTTTGATAAACCATCCAACGTTGTTTTGCGAAGCGTTGATAAAAATACGGGAATGCTCAAATACCAAGGGAAATGTCCGGAGGAAGATATTATTAAGGAAGCCTTCATCGTTGGATACGAACCGAAAATGCTGTGTAATGCTCATCGGTGATGCGTGAAACGTAAAACGTGAAGAAAGTGAAAAATATGGAAAAATTTGAGTTGATTTCGGACTATACGCCGCAAGGAGATCAGCCGCAAGCAATCCAGATGCTTACGGAAGATTTTCTGCGAAAAGAGAACGATCTTCAAACGTTGTTGGGCGTTACAGGTTCGGGGAAGACCTTCACGATGGCGCACGTCATAGCAAATTTGCAACGTCCCGCGTTAGTCATATCGCACAACAAGACCCTTGCCGCACAGTTATATAGCGAGTTCCGAGAATTTTTCCCGAACAACGCTGTCCACTACTTTGTCAGCTACTACGATTACTACCAGCCTGAAGCATATCTGCCGACCACAGATACCTACATAGAAAAAGATATACAGATTAACG
>JAGWBT010000190.1 GCA_021295755.1 Candidatus Poribacteria bacterium | reverse complement strand
TCAAGATTAAACTTGCTAAAGCAATCTGTATACCAAGTATGAATACTTGGGTTTTAGACCTAAAGGTTTTTTTGATAAGACACACCATTGATCGTTGTATTTCTGATATTCAGGTTATCGCCAGAGGTAAAGAAGCCAAATTGCCCTCTTCCATCATTGAGAACAGAAAACTCGGTATCGGTGCCGGGGTAGGTACAGCTCTCGCCGGGCGCAAGAATATCACCTGCTTCACAGATTTGCCCATAGCTGGTACCTTGTGATCCATAAGTCAACAAGACGGTTACGAACAGTAACATAAGGCATTTTGGGTTTAGAACTTGATTGCTCATTTTGTCATCTCGAATAAAGCGGAAACGGAAGAATTGCGTTTTCATAAATGTCGCCTCCTCTACGGTTAAGTAGTTGTGTAATTCGTTGTGCGTCTTGAGAAAACGGGTGTTCAATTTGTCTACGAGGGTTGCTAAACCGTGAGCCCTTGATGTCCCTACGAAGCCTGTCAAATTTGCAATGAATCTGAAATTAATAGTTACATAATTTGACTAGCGTCCACACAAATAATAAATTACTCAACGATGGACGGACAGACTACCCTAATACAGGATCAGATGTATGTCAAGTTTTTTTGTGAGTGGAGTTCGTTGGAAAGGCATTCTCCAATAAAGTCCGGGGTTCTCAATCATCATCAGCTTGGACTCGCAGATTTTTGGTTTACAGAGACCACCTGTCATGCTATAATTACTCACCTAGCCCACAACCAATATCCCCGGTAAAAATATTGGGAGATAGACCTTAACAGCGAGATTGGAATCAAAGTAAATAGTTATGTTCACAGGAATCGTTGCGGAGTTGGGGATCGTAAAGGGGATTCAGCGTAGTTCACAAGCGGGAGTGCTGACTATCGCAGCCACACAGGTGCTGTCGGACAGCAATATCGGGGATAGTATTGCCATAGATGGAGTCTGTCTGACGATTACGGACCTGACGCACGACAGTTTCACGGCAGATGTTTCTGCTGAGACGTTGCGGCGCACAACATTAGGATCCCTCAAGCAGGGCGATTCGGTCAATCTTGAGAACCCATTGCGCTTGGCGGATCGATTGGGAGGACATCTGGTTTTGGGGCATGTTGACGAGGTCGGGACCATCAACAGTTGGCAGGATGAAGGTACATCATCCTTGATGCGTGTCTCGATTTCTCAGGAGGCAATGCGGTATGTGGTATATAAGGGATCGGTCTGTGTTGATGGCGTCAGTCTCACAATCTCAAAGCTGTTTGACGATGGCTTTGAGGTCGCGCTTATCCCTCACACCAAGCAGGTGACAACGTTGGGACACAAACGGGTTGGCGCTCATGTGAATATCGAGGTAGATCTGTTAGGACGTTATATCGAACGGTTGTTGACCTATTCATCTAGCGAAGGATCATCAATCGATATGGACTTCTTAGCAAAGCACGGATATATTTGAAATCAAAATTTCGACTATGGTGAGTTACAGAAATAAGAAGACATTACCAATAACTCCGACCTTCGCGACGTTCCCAAAGTCCCCCTGATAAGGGGGATTTAGGGGGTTGACTGTACATTGAGAGTGTCCAAGTAATTTTAAAATCTACCATAAATGAAGGCACTGCCTATGAAGTTTAACACAATCCCAGAAGCGATTGAAGCGATACGAAATGGAGAGATGATTATCGTCTCCGATGATCCCGGTCGGGAGAATGAAGGCGACTTAATCATGGCAGCGGAGAAAGCCACGCCTGAGGCGATCAATTTTATGGCGAAGTATGGGCGGGGTATGATTTGTCTTCCTGCCACCGCGGAGCGGTTGTCAGAGCTGAATCTTCCGTTGATGGTTTCGGAAAACACCGCCCAGCTGCATACCGCGTTCACCATAACAATTGATGCCAGCGATGTGACGACAGGGATCTCCGCCTATGAGCGGGCGCACACAATTAAAAAGTTTGTCCAGCCAGAAGCGACGGCGGACGATTTCGCCCGCCCAGGCCATATCTTCCCGTTGCAGGCAGAAGAGGGTGGCGTTTTGCGGCGCGCCGGTCATACAGAGGCGACGGTTGATTTGGCACGTCTGGCGGGGCTCTATCCGGCGGGAGTCCTCTGCGAAATCTTGAACGAAGACGGCACAATGGCGCGGTTACCGCAGCTCTTCGAGTTCGCTCAAAAGTATGAACTGAAATTCATCACCATTGCGGATTTGATCGCTTACCGACGGCAAACGGAGACGCTCATCAGACGGGTTGCTGAAGCAGATCTCCAGACGAAGCACGGATACTTCAGACTCCATTCGTATCAAAGCGCCGATGATCAGAAAACCCACATCGCATTGATTAAAGGAGACATTTCAGACGGTGAGCCGGTGCTGGTACGGATGCACTCACAATGTTTTACTGGAGATGTATTCGGTTCGCTGCGCTGCGACTGTGGGGAACAGTTGGAGAAGGCGATGATGCTCATCGAAAAGGAGGGACGGGGTGTCTTAGTCTATATGCGTCAGGAGGGGCGGGGCATGGGTCTCGGCAACAAGATTCTTGCCTACCGATTGCAGGATAGTGAGGGGCTTGACACCGTTGAGGCGAATGAGCGGCTCGGTTTTCCTCCAGATTTGCGGGATTACGGCGTGGGTGCCCAGATTTTGACAGACCTGGGCGTACAGAAAATGCGTCTGTTGACAAATAATCCGCGCAAGGTGAGCGGTTTGGAAGGGCATAACCTTGAGATTGTCGAGCGAATTCCGCTGCATACCAGACCCCATGAGTTTAACCGCCACTATTTGGAGACGAAACGGACGAAGTTGGGACATCTGTTGTTAGATACTATCAACGATGAGAAGGAGGAGACGGTGCACGGCTATGATGGCCTGATGGTTCAAGGTTAGAGAGCCGGCACTGGGGGACAATGCCAAATATCTACGAAGGCAATCTTATCGGTACTGATCTGAAAATTGGGATTGTGGTCAGTCGGTTTAATAGCTTTATCACCACCAAGTTGCTGGATGGCGCACTCGATGCGCTCAAGCGCCATGGTGTGGATGAGGATGATGTGGACATCTGCTGGACGCCCGGTTCATTCGAGATCCCTACTACGGCGAAACGGCTCGCCGAAAAGGGGCGATATGATGCGGTCATTTGTATTGGTGCGGTCATTCGTGGTGCAACCCCGCACTTCGACTTTGTCGCCAACGAAAGCGCGAAAGGGATTGCACAGGTCTCTCTCAATACAGGGATCCCAGTGATTTATGGTGTTATCACCACCGATACGATTGAGCAAGCGATTGAACGCGCTGGCACCAAGGCGGGGAATAAAGGGGCAGAAGCGGCGGTCACGGCGATTGAGATGGCGAATCTGTATCGGCAGATTGACGGATAGAAAAACTGATAGACACTTTAAGCTTATGACAGCCTTAGAAGAAATCAAAATTGGTAATGGGCGGATTATCAAAGGGGATTGTCTCTCGGTTATGGATAATTTTCCCGATAACCATTTTATGCTTGGGTTCACCTCGCCTCCCTACCTAAACGCAATCAATTACGAAGAGCATATTGAAAAGCTACACGGCACCAAAGCGAGATGGGAGCGAGAAGATATATCCTACGAGGAATATCGGCTTTTTCTAGTTAATCGGTTCAAGGCGTTATTGAGAATCACTCAGCCGGGGGGGCACAATGTGGTAAATATTGCCCCGGTCTTATGGAATGGCACACGTACTGCACTCCCATTTCATTTTGTCAGTTGGCTTGAAGAAATTGGATGGAAATTCAAGGAGGATATTATCTGGGAAAAGCCGGTTGCGAGGGATAGACGGTCAGGGGTCTTGTTACAGCATCCCTATCCCGGATATTACTATCCAAGTTTGGTTGCCGAGTATGTATTTGTCTTTCAGAAGCCTGCCGATAAGAAAAGCCAGAACAACATTTATTGGAATAGAAGTGTTGAAGAGAAAACCCAAAATGAAATTGACCTGAAGGATTACCAAGGCGAGAAGAGCAAAAACGTCTGGAAAATCCGTCCAGTAGCCCCACAGGAGAATCTGCATCCGTGTCCATTTCCGTTGGAACTTGCGGAACGGGTCATTCAGTTTTACTCTTATAGGGGAGATGTGGTGATTGACATTTTTGCTGGAAGTGGGCAAACAAATTGTGCCGCAGAAAAATTGGGCAGAGCGTATGTCGGAATTGAGACGCAGCAAAAATATATAGATTATTCGGTTGGTCAACTGCGTCCAATTGTTGATCAAGGGGAGTTGTTTTAATCTTGTTTGAGGTGTAACGAGAACCCGATGGATATTTTCGCTAGAATCACTGGAGTAAAATATACCCCACTGCTATGCAGCAAACTTAAATCTTTGATTTATCAAAATCTTCCGTTCTGTATCCCCGTCTTTCAAGGCGGTGATACAGAACGGCAAACCCCGTTAGTGAGTCAAAAAAGGTTGATGTTGTAGGTAAAAAGTGGTACAATTCTTTTGTCTT
>JAGWBT010000189.1 GCA_021295755.1 Candidatus Poribacteria bacterium | reverse complement strand
TCTTACGTTACAGGTTTTACCCTTAACGTCAACGGCGGGATGTTCATGTCATCTTGAAGGCGCTTGAAAATCCACGATGCTTCTGATACAATCCCAACATTTTAAGAAATGGTATTCTGAAATTCTAGCAATTAGGAGAAAAGATGCAGATCGCAAATAGGCTCAAAAGAATTCCACCCTACCTGTTCATTGAACTACGGAATAAAATTAATCAAGCAATCGCCGATGGCATTGATGTCATCAGCTTGGGAATTGGTGATCCAGTTGAACCAACGCCGCAGCCTGTGATAGACGAACTCTGCCGTACTGCGGCCGACCCAGCAAACCATCGCTATCCAATCGACGAAGAGAAGGGGATGTTTGCATTTCGCAAGGAGGTTGCCGATTGGTACGCTGAACGGTACAACGTAGAATTGGACCCGGAGGAGGAAGTGCTCGGACTGATCGGATCCAAGGAAGGCTGCCACCATTTTATTCTGGCAGTTGTAAATCCCGGCGAGACAGTGTTAATGACAGATCCGGGTTATCCTGCATACCGGGCGAGCATCTTCATGGCGGAAGGAGAACCGTACAATGTCCCAATCACAGGGGAGAACGGATTTCTCCCGAAACTCGCCGATATTCCATCGGATGTCGCCAACCAAGCGACTGCGATGTTCCTTAACTACCCTAATAACCCAACGGGGGCGACCGCGACCCCCAAGTTCTTTGCGGAAGTGGTTGAATTTGCCAAAAATTACGACATCGCTGTCTGCCACGATAACCCGTATAGTGAGATAGTCTTTGAAGGGGAAGAACCTTTGAGTTTTCTTTCGACACCGGGAGCAAAGGATGTTGGCGTTGAACTCAACTCCCTGTCCAAGCCGTTCAACATGACAGGCTGGCGAATTGGGATGGCGATGGGGAATGCAGAACTTATCGCAGGGATGGCAAAGGTTAAAGGGAATACAGATTCGGGAATTTTCAACGCGATTCAATACGCTGGGATTGCTGCTTTGACGGAATGCCGAAATCACATCGACGAAATGCTGCCCATCTACACGGACCGCCGTGAAAGGGTGCTTAACACCTTTGACGCGCTCGGTTGGGCTGATTATGATACACCCAAAGGGACGTTTTACCTCTGGCTGCCGACGCCTGATGGGATGAACTCTGTAGATTTTGCAACGCTAATGTTTGAGGAGGCAGCGGTTGTAATTGCACCAGGCGCATCTTACGGTGAGTACGGTGAAGGGTATTTCCGATTGGTCTTGACCGTACCGGACGACAGGTTAGACGAGGCACTGGATCGGATAAAAAAAGCGTTGAGCTGATAAAACTGTGCTAGGCTGTTACGTCCGTATCAGGTTGGGCGACTTTCGGAAAGGTAAAGGGTAAGGGTAAGATCCGGCCGGACGATGTCCCGCTTCATTTCCTTAATTCTTGGGCGGTATCAGTTTTAAGGACTTTATAGCTACATATCGAATCCCCGGAGGGCATGTGGCATTCACGCTCAACTGGCACATCAAGTAACCGCTGCAACAGGGACAGTTCGAGCTGGCAGAGTTGGGGATATTTCTCTGCAATAGATTCAAGGGCACAGTTATGTTCTTTAAGGATATAGGCATGTGGTGTTTCCGCTATCTCAACCTGATAGCCCTCTTCATCTAAAAAAGCGGCAAGCACCTTAATCTTTTCGGGTAAACTCTTGCCCTCAATATCGTTAAGACACATTGCGACCTTCATCTCCATTTGATATTCAAGGAGTTGGTCAACCTTTTCTGCCCCATCGATCACTACCAGAGCGTCTAGAGTCCCCAGCGCAAATCGTGGGTAGTCATTCGGAAATAGACTCTCCTTTGCCTCCGAAGTGAGTTTATATATGTAGACAGGTCTGCCCCGGCTAATTTTTTCGCGATAGTGTTGAATATAGCCTTCCCGCTCCAGGATAGACAGATGCTGACGCACTGTCATGGAATGGAGGTCTAACTGCTTCGCGATTTCACCGGCTGTCATACCGCTATTTTTTTTCAAAAGTTCGACGATTGCGCCGCGTGTGTCTTTCGGTACTGATTTCATCGTTTTACCTTCCCGGTTCTTCGCTAGCTCCAGCGTATTCCTATTGCTCCGTAACTCGTTGATTAGGCAAAAAAGATTAGCTAGCGAATCTTCCCAGTATAATTTCAACAAAATTATATCAGAAAAATAACCGATTTACAAGTTAAAATAGGTTTTTTAAGTTATTTACTTGACAAAACATAAAATATCGTGTTACTATTCCGCCAACTCGATGCTAACCCCTGTTACAACCCAGTAGTTTAACAGCTTTTTAGGAGAGCGAGGTAAATGACAGCAAGGGCAAATGAAACGGTCGGTGGAACTTTCAACAACAGCCTTGTTGAAGGATCGATTGAAGATACCGAGAACTATGAAGGCAACGATCAGTGGACAACGCCGTCGGGGGACGATACGCAAACACCTCAAATTGATGCGTTAAGCACTTGGCTTCAGAAGGTCTCAGGGCACGGACTTCTATCTAGAGAGCAAGAGGTTGAGCTTGCCAAGCGGATTGAGCAGAACGATGAAAGTGCGCGCGATGAGCTAGTCCAAGCGAACTTGCGCCTTGTGGTTTCAGTTGCGATGAAGTATCAAGGACATAATGTTCCCCTTGAGGATCTCATCCAAGAGGGAAATATTGGTTTGATGCGGGCAGCGAGCAAATTCGACTATCGGAAAGGATTTAAGTTTAGTACCTACGCTATATGGTGGATTCGGCAGGCAATCATGAGGACGCTCGATAACTGTTCGCGTTCGATCCGTCTCCCGTCCTATGTTGTTGCGAAAGCGAGCAAGTTTGATTCAGCCTATGCAGACCTCAGCCAAACACTTCACCGGGAACCCACCATCAAGGAGTTGTCCGACGTGCTTGAGTTGACCGATAAACAGATCGAAGATCTACTAGTTCTGAATTCGGGTACTGTCTCGTTGGAGTTACCTCTCAGTGATGAAACGAACGCAACGACCTTGAGCGATTTCATTGAAGATCCGCAAGCGAATCCAGAAGTTGGTCCGATTGCAGCATTGGTCGAAGGGGATTTAGTGGATACGCTCCTCAGTAAATTGAAAGCAAGAGAGCGGGAAGTGATTAAAATGCGCTACGGTCTTGAGGACGGTGAAGAAAAGACTTTGCGTGAAATTGGGGAGAAGATGGAGGTCACAAGGGAACGCATCCGACAATTAGAAATCGAGGCAATCGCTCGTATAAAACGTCTATACGACGAGGCCGGGGAACTGCGGCTTCCGAAGGAGGCGTCGAGCTGTCCGGCTGCGTAGCACCTACCCACACAAGGAGAACAATGAAGAATCTACTGAATAAATTAAAACAGAAACAACCGCAAACTGCAGAGGGGGCAACGTTACTTTCGGTCACTGAAGCTGCCAAGGAAAAGATTCAATCGGTGATTGAAGACCAAGGGATGGAAGTTGAAGGATTGCGTGTTAGTATCAATGGCCGTTCTGCGTCAACATTCGAGTACGGATTAGGTCTCGAAGTTGAACCCAATCCGGATGATGTCGTGGTTGACTGTGGCGATTTCAAGGTTTTGGTTGATCCAGAGAGTGCTGAGAACCTAAAGGGAGCGACCATCGATTATGTGGAAGATCTGAATTCGAGCGGCTTCAAGGTTGATAACCCGAACACACCGACATGGGATAATCCCAAAGCCCAAGCGATTCAACAACTGATCGACGAACGGATTAATCCGGCGGTTGCATCGCACGGTGGGCAGATTGATCTGCTGGACGTTACAGATGATTCCATCTATATCCACATGGGCGGTGGCTGCCAAGGGTGTGGCATGGCAAATGTAACCTTGAAGCAAGGAATCGAGGGGATGATCCAAGAACACTTCCCTGAAATAAAGCATATTATTGATACCACCGACCACGCCTCCGGCGAGAATCCCTACTACGAACCGAGCAAAGGGTAAAAGGGAAACGGAATACCTGACGATGATTCTGATGGTGGGGCAAGCGGTAATTGTTTCTAGGGGTAGACCGATGTGTCTACCCTTTTTTATCGATGGTGAAACTAACAATGAAACGTCTGGGAGCAATATTACTTATTTCCTGTTACGAATTGGGGCATCAGCCAATCGGTCTAGCTTCCCCACTTGGGTTTCTTGAACGTGCGGGATATACGCCGGACGTGATAGACATCGCTGTTGAAACCCTAGATGTGGAAAAAGCCGCCCGCGCCGAATTTGTCGGGATTTGTGTGCCGATGCACACCGCCCTCCGTTTAGGCGTCCACGTCGCAACCCGCCTTCGCAAAATCAATCCGACCTGCCACATCTGTTTTTACGGTCTCTACGCTTCACTGAACGCTGAATACCTGCTCCAACATCACGCGGATTCAGTCATCGGTGGTGAATATGAAACATCGATGGTTGAATTGGTTGACGCCCTTACAAATGGAAAAGAGATGGAGATCGCGATCACTTCAAAATAACCCTCAGCTCAGACCGCTCCTCCGGCCTTCACACAATAGGATAAGTGTCTACAAACGGCGCAACGATATGTCTAGTGAACCATTCCCTGTGCCAAGTAGGAAGCGCCTACCATCGCTCGATGGGTATGCGCACCTCGAAAAAGATGGCACAGCCTATCTCGCCGGTTATGTGGAGGCGAGCCGTGGTTGCAAACACCATTGCTTCCACTGTCCTATCCCGCCAGTTTATGAAGGGAGATTTTCCGTTGTGCCGAAGGAGATTGTACTGGCGGATATTCGAGCGCAAGTTGATGCCGGTGCAGCGCATATCACATTCGGCGATCCGGATTTCCTGAACGGTCCCAAACATGCACTTCGCGTTGCTCAAGCCATGCACGAAGCGTTCCCAAACCTGACTTTCGACTGCACAACCAAAATTGAGCACCTCCTGAAACACCGCTCCATCCTACCTGAACTTCGCGACTGCGGTTGCATCTTTATTGTTTCTGCTGTTGAATCACTCAACGATACGGTGCTCGAAAACCTTCAGAAGGGGCATGCAAGCACCGAGGTTTTTGCCGTTATTGATCTTCTGGAGGAGGTTGGGATCGCCCTTCGCCCCTCGTTTGTCCCGTTCACGCCTTGGGAGACGCTCGACAGCTATCTGTATCTCCTCAACTGTGTTGAAAATACTGGGTTAATTGATCATATCGATCCTGTACAGTATACGATACGGTTGCTTGTTCCGCCCGGGTCCTCCCTACTCATCCAATCATCTTTTCAATCCTATCTTGGAACACTCGATCAAGAATCCTTCACCTATCAGTGGACACATCCCGATCCGCGAATGGATGAACTCCACAAAGCGGTCACTGTCGCTGTAGAGAGTGCATCACAGATTGGTGAGGATGCGTTTGTAACTTTCCAACGCGTGTGTAACCTCACGTATACCGCAATCGGTAGGGAGGAATCCTCCATCGCGTTCCCAATGGATTTTGAGCCTGACCGAAAGCGACCACCCCGCCTGACTGAAGATTGGTTCTGCTGAGCGGAGCCAACGCAGGGTCAGTTGGACTCGCTCAACTAATACAATTTACGCCGTCAGCTTCTCAATTTCATCAGGTGTTTTTGGCACACCTGCGGTCAGGACTTCACAGCCGGATTCGGTAACTAGAATATTGTCCTCAATCCGCACTCCAATTCCCAGATACTCCGTCGGGACATTCTCGCTATCGGGGTCAATATAAAGCCCCGGTTCGACGGTCATGACCATTCCCGGTTGGAAGGTTTTGTAGTCTTCGCCCTCCCGCGTCTTTGCTACGTCGTGAACCTCCGCTCCCAGCATGTGTCCCACGCTGTGCATATAAAATTTCTGATACTCCTGTTCCTCGATTATCTTCTCTTTCTCTCCTACCAATAATCCCAACTCTATCATTGCTTCGGTTAACATCTCTACTGCCTTCTGAGCAGGATCGCCGATCGAAACACCGGGACGAACGCTCTCGATAATCTCACACTGGACATCAAGCACTGCTTCGTAGATTGCGCGCTGGACATCCGTAAACTTCCCATTGGCGGGGAATGTCCGCGTAATATCTCCGCAATAGTATTGGTATTCACACCCTGCATCAATGAGTACCATATCGCCATCTTCGATTTGACAATCGTTCGTCGTATAGTGCAGTGTGGTTGCGTTTGCACCTTTTGCTACAATTGTAAGGAATGCGGGACCCGTGCCACCATTTTTCCGGTAGATTGAGTCAATTAGACTTTCTAGCTCATATTCGTACATGCCGGGACGAACTGCCTGCATCGCTGCGGTGTGCGCTTCAACACTGATGTCTACCGCTTTACGAATTCGTTCAAGTTCAGTTTCATCTTTAACGAGACGCATCTCTGCGAGGATGTCGGTGGGGTCAATCATCGTGGTCAGTCCTGTTCCCTCGCGCAGGCGATGCCGTCTATATCCCTTGAGTAGTTCGACAATTTTCTGATTAAAGGTATGGTCCGCACCGAATCCGTAATAGAGTCGATCCGAAGTACCGATATATTCGGATATTTTTTCGTCAAATTCTTCAATAGGATAGGCTTCATCTGCGCCGAAGTGTTCCTTTGCACCCTCGACACCAGCACGCTTTCCAGTCCAGACCTCCTGTTCCGGAACACGGGGACGAACAAATAATATATATTGATGTTCAGGGTGATCTGGGGCTATGACGCAGACCGCCTCCGGTTCCTCGAAGCCGGTCAAATAGTAGAAATTTGCGTCTTGGCGGTATCTATATTCGGTCGAGTGTGTACGCATCGCTTGCAACGCGCTTGGAAAGATTGCCACCCCCCCCGCTATTTTTTCCATAAGTGCCCTACGTCTATTCTCGTGCATACCTGCTTTCTCCTTATCTGGACAGTTATAATTGGGATCGATCGCCATTATAGCATAATCCCCCAACCAACCGAATGAAAAAGAAGGCACGAAGGGAGAAAGCGGGAAGACGGGAAAACGAGAGAACGGGAAAACAGAGGTTACGGCATATTGCTTTATTTGTATTTATTTTCGATGGTATATATCTTTGCGTTGCAGGTTTTCACCCGATCTGCTATAATGGCAAAAAAAGGGACAAAGGCTACAGCATGAAAATCTATACCAAAACTGGAGACGCCGGTGAGACAGGACTTTATGGTGGAACACGTGTGCCGAAAGACGCCAAGCGCGTTGAGGCCTGCGGAACGGTTGATGAACTCAATGCCTGCATCGGGGCCGCGAGATGTCAGATCCGGGACGACGAAATAAATGCTATCCTCCACCGTATCCAGAACGAACTCTTTGATGTCGGAGCGGATCTCGCAACGATAGACGCACACCCGAAAGCCGCCAGTATGAGAATCCCTTCAACCTTGACTCCTGAACTGGAACGGGAGATTGACCGGTTTGAAGACCAACTCCCACCACTGAAGAACTTTGTTCTGCCCGGCGGTTCAACGGGTGGTGCCGCGATTCACCTCGCCCGAACTGTTTGCCGTCGTGCTGAGCGGTGCGTCGTCACTCTGGCTAAAGAGGAGGCGGTAAATCCAGAGGTACTAATTTACCTTAACCGGCTCTCCGACCTAGTATTTGTACTTGCCCGTGTGGTCAATCACCGGTTGGGTGAATCGGAGCCGCTTTGGGAGTCGCGAATGGAACGGAAAAAATCTTAATAGATTGATTTCTACTTAAACTACACTTTGAGAACGATTGGATATTCTTCATTAATCTCAAATTTCAGACCATACTCACAACCCAAATAAGGAGTAGACATGAACAACTCAAAAATAGATCGTATTGAATGCG
>JAGWBT010000188.1 GCA_021295755.1 Candidatus Poribacteria bacterium | reverse complement strand
TCAACAGAGATTCGATTTCAGGGCAAGCCCTTTTTCTCGCTTCCTCCTCAGAAAACATTTTGGCGATCAGTTCCCATCGGGGACCACAAGCCTTCAAGTCCGGTGGATTGGATTCCAGTGCGCGCTCACTAATCTCTAGAGCCTTATCAAATTCACCGGAGCGATGGTAGTTTTCAATCTGCGTTGCCAAATCCTCTTGATGATTATCATTCGACATTTGTCTGTCTCCTTTCAGATGTTCGCAAGAAGAGCATGGAATGTAGACATATAGAAATACATAAATCACCAAGACTCCAATCGTGGTCGTGTGCCTAGGTGATTTCGACAGAGTATTAGCCGCGGATCTGCGTTCCCTACACAAATAAAGCATAACACACGATTCACTATTAAGCGGTTCTATCCGTCCGTCTTTCCCTTATCAAATCAATTCGGCGCAATGCGATGTCAGCTAGCAGCAGAAATGCAGCGATAATCAGCAGCGGTCGCCAGAGATGAATGCGACGAACAACCGGCTGCTCCGGTGCACGAAGCGCGTCTTGTGGTGAAGGGGTAAACTTGCCACCGGAGGTAGACGCAAGCTGTTTCAGGAGGGTTTCGTTGGCGCGGTGGACAAGGTATTCATCAGGGTAGGAAACAACGGTGCCGGTGACCTGTGTGTTGACCGATTTGCCGTGTTGTTTCTGCATGATGTTGACAAAATACGCACCCATCTCGTCAACGGGAAAATCGATCTCATATTTGCCCGGTGCCATCTGCGTGATGTCGAGTTGCTTCTTTTTTAGGTTCGGCGGAATCAGGGAGATGTCGCTTTCGAGGTTATTCAGAAAATCCCCGGCCTCGTTCAGGGCATCAATGGTGAGATGCGCAGTCCCCTTCTCCTGTTCGATTCGAGCTTGAAAGTTGCTGACCGTTGACTTGCGCATGGTGTCGCGTACCAGTTGTGTCCAAAACTTGCCGAATCCCGCCCATTCCAGCCAATCCGCCGCCCACCGTGCCTTGGCGTCCGAAGTAAAAGCAACGGACTTACCCAAGCCGTACTGCCAGCCTGCTAACAACGGGTCGCCGCGGTCTGAGACAAGGAAGATTTCGGCGGTCGGCTTTGGTTGGGTCGAAATATAGCCGAGTAGAAATGGTGCTAGTTCAAGGTCGACCCCCTGCAAGACCTGTGTGAGTTTAATAATCTGCGGGATAAACGGTTCATCAATGATAGCAGATTTGGAGGCAGTGATGGTCTCTTTAGCAAAGATCTGTGGGATGTTATAAGGGTCCTGCGTGAAGTATTCTCTGCCCCCTCCCCAATTGGCGATGTTAGACAGCAAATTCATATCGGCACCGCTACCGATGCCAACGGTGGACACGGTCATCCGCTCGGCACGCATTGAATTAACGATGCCATACCAATCCCCCGGACTTGATTGACCGTCGCTTAGAACAATGACATGCTTGAGTTTCGCAGTGATCTCAATCAGGGCGAGATACGCCTGCTGGAGTGCAGGATAAAGATTTGTTCCACCACCCGCGCTGATTGACCCAATCTGATCAGAGATGTAAAAGTTATCAGCAGCGGTTTGTACTTCCGCAATCCAGTGTGGCGAACCGTCAAAGGCAATGACGCCAATTTTATCGCGTCTGCCAAGTAGTTCGATTGTCGCACGTGCAGCGTCTTTTGCCAGTTCGATTTTTATACCACCCATACTTCCCGATTTGTCAATCACCAGCACCATCGCAATGCTTGGCGTTTCCTTCTTTTTCTCTGTATCGGTACGGACAGGCAAAATCTCCTCAATCGGGGTTTTGTAGTAGCCACCGAGTCCAAAGCTGTTTTCACTCCCCAGCATCATGAATCCGCCTCCGAGGTCTTGGACGTAGGTGCGAATCAGTTCCATCTGCTTCTGATTTAGGCGATTGGCGGGGACATCGCTGAAGATGACCAAATCGTAGTTTTGTAGGTCGGATAATTCGCTAGGAACGCCCAAGCCGTTTCGGACATTCACCTGAATTTCTGCGTCCTCAAGGACACGCGCCAGATAGCGGGCTTGTGACTCGTTTTCATCGATCAGGAGCACTTTGGGCTTGCCAGAAGCGACAACAATACCGAGTGCGTGGTTATTATCGTAACGGGTGTCCTGAGTTGCCGCACAAATCGCATCGTATGTCATCATACCGCTTTCGGTCGCAGTCTGAGAGAGACGGACCCGATTTTCGCCGACCTCTAGCCGAACCGTCTGTTTCGCCACCTCAAACTTATTTTTATGCAGTCGCACCTCGGCGAAACCCTCGCGATTGCTGTGGACAAACACCTCCAGATGAAACGGTTCTCCCTGTTTGACCTGCATCGGTGCATCAATGCGCTCAATCATGACTTCGGGGGCATCGCTTGGGAACATGGGCACGGCGTAGATCTGTACCCCAAAGGCTTTCCCGCGCAATCCGGCACGCAGCACATCACCGTGCGTCTCAACGCCGTCGCTGATCAGGACAATGCGTTTGTTGGCATCTGCGGGAAAAATGCCCCACGCTGTTTCAATCGCTTGAGCGATGTTTGTGACAGCCCCTGCTTTTTCGTCTTCATCAAGCCAATACCCCTTGATTTCAGCGAGATCCAACGTCTCATCGGATTTCGATTGAAATTCCCGAATCACCTGTGTCTTCCCTGTGAAAGCCATCACACCAACTTGCTGGTCGCTTCGGTTATCCATCGCTTCATCAATATAACGCTGCGCCTCCTTTAATCCCTCCCCTGAGATACTATCTGAAATATCGGCAAGGAAAATGACCGCCACTTTTCCACCGGACGTTAGATATTGAACACCGGCGAGGCTGCAGATGAGCAGTACGATAATTAGGGCTCGTAGAATCAGGCTGACGATGCGTTGCGGCAGCGAAAGATCGACGAGGCTTCGACGATAACCATAATAGAGGAAAGGTATCAGCAAAAGTAGCAGAAGTGCGAAGGGGCGGGCAATTTCCATATTAGTCTATTCGCCTCCGTTGATATAGAAACCATTCGACAGCACTTAACAGCACCGCGATCAAAACTAGATAAATCCACGGCGGATAATGCAAGAGCGCAGCACCTCCTAATACAACCTCTTCCTCCTCCAATAGATCCTCCACTCCTTCTGCCGCGTGGATTTGTGATTCTGCCATATCGGTCAAATTGACCGCCCAGACCTCTTCACCTTCACCAATTTTTAGTTCATAGAAGCCCGCCACTGAGGTTTCATCAAAGAGCAGTTCACCCTTTTCAACAGGTATCTCCCACGACCCACCTGTCGGTCCCGTGATCGTGACGCTTTCAATTGCGGAGGCTTCGTCGATCTGCTTTTTCAGTACCTCTCCTGTCTGGAGGTGATATTCTTCAATGTCCGATTTTCCCTGAAACCACTGGATCGTATTCGCAACGATCAGCGGAAAAGCGATACGCAAGGGCAGGTCAGATTTTAGGGTGTCAGTAGCAACAAAAACGATTCTTCGATTCTGACTCTCCTCAACAATCAGCAACGGATCTTCAAATGAACGGACAAGTACATTCGCCGTAGCCGGGACTTGGACCTGATACGCTTCGGTTATCTGGACATTATCCAAATGAACGTGGCGTAGAATCAGGTGGTCACGCTCCCACTCTGTAATGATTGGGGTCTCCAGCGATTCGCCGATCTGCCAAATCGCTCCTGCTTTTGGAGGGTAGATGAGCATATAGTTGCCATCACCAAGCGTCGGCGGATTATAACGGTCAAAAATGATAACCTCATATTCTACCGCACCGGGGTCGTATTGGTCGGGAGCAACGACGGTCAGATCCAATTTTTCATCAACAGCGAGCGCATTTTCGAGGAATGGGTTGTCCGGCGTGACAAGTAGGACAGCGATTTGTTCACGTTTTGGCAGCGCAGCATAAGCAACGTTGTCGGTAGATAGCGCGTCTTCTACATCTAGCACAGCTTTTAGTTTACCACCTTCCATCGTAAAGTTGGTAAAGAGTTCGGATTTGCTCTCGCCGGGCGCGAGGGTGTAAGGACGGACATCAAGCAGCGCGTCGTTGAGGTAAAGTTCAACGTTGAAGGACTTTTCCTCGACTGACGCATTGAGAACTGTCAACAAGGTTTGGTAATCAAAGGCATTGACCAGACTTTTCCGCACGCGAAACTGTGTGATTCCGACATTCTCCTCCTCGCCAAGATTAACTGACAAAAGGCGCACCTTCGCATCTGAAAGTTGGGCATCAGGGTTATCCCGCTGTGCGAGAAGTGTGTCGGGAATTTGATGAAAATCGCTGAGGACGATAATCTCTGGATTGGGTTTGGTCTGCGCCACAGAATGGGCAACCGCCAACGCGGGCTGGAGGTCTGTTTTCACATCTGTGGGGACAATCGACTCAATCGCGCCACGTAGCGATTTCTGATGATTGGTGAACGGGCTATGAATTGTGGGTTGGGTGTGGCAGCTGACCACCATCATTTCGTCGATAAAGCGGAGGTTATCTACCATCCGCAATGCCTCCTGCTTGGCGGATTCCAACTCGCCGAATGATCAATAATCAGAATAATCTGCCGTGCCGACTTGGTCATGAAGGCAAATTGTGGTCGGGCAAGCGCAAGGACTAAAAGTGCGAGGAATAGCAGCTGCAGCAAAAGCGACAACAGATGCTTCAATTTTTGAAACAGGGATGTTGTCTGTTTCTCTCTGAAGATCTGTTCCCAAAACAGTAGGGTGGACACAGGTTCGCGGCGGCGACGTAATTTGAGGATATAAAGCGCTACAATTGGTGCCGCGAGACCGAATAGCAGAAATGCAGTTGGCGATAGGAAGTTCATGGCGCACCGTTAAGACACGAACCCACCCATCCGAAAGATGCGCAGGATCAGTTCATCGAATGGCAGTTGGGTGCTTGTCCGAATGAAACCGATTTCGCGCTGAAAGCAGTATCGCCTGAGATCATCGCAATACTGCTGGAACAACGCCTTGTAGCGTTTGAGGTGATTTTCATTGATGGTTACTGGACGGAGCTGATCCGTCTCTACATCAACGAGATGGTAATCGCCTCGCAAATTGGGATTGGATTCTTTTTCGTCAATAATGTGCACCACAAATAGGTCATGTTTCTGGAACTGCAACACGTTGAGGCCGTCTGTGAATCCGCGTGGATCAAAGAGATCGGAAATCAGCACAATCAATCCGCGTCTTTTCGTTGTATGCACAAAATTGCGGAAAGCGTTTTGCAGATGGGTCTCGCCGGCACCATCAATCCGATCCAGAAAATCAAGCACCGTGAAGATTTTTCCTTTTCCACGCTCAGGCGGCAGCCGATTCAAATCTCGATCCGTGAAAGCGGTGATGCTGATACGGTCTAAGTTGGACAGGCTGATATAGGCAAGTGCCGCAGCCACACGCTTGGCGTAGAGCAATTTCTGTGGTTCGCCGTAGGTCATCGACTGGCTGGCATCAACAAGAAAGTAGATGTGCAGGTCTTCCCGCTCCTCATAAAGTTTCAGCAGAAGTTCGTCCAAACGGGCAAAGGCGTTCCAGTCGATATAGCGGAAGTCGTCCCCGGCGGTGTAGTTACGGTAATCGGCAAACTCGACACTGACCCCGCGTTGCGTGCTACGTCGTTCTGCCTTGATTCGCCCTGCAAAGATTTTCTTGGAAACGATGTACAGGTATTCCAGCTTTTTCAAGAACTCGCCATCGAAGGCGGATTGGGTGTTGTTCATGGCAGGAAACTCCAGCGGCAAGTTAGCTGCGCAGTCTTTAGTGGTCTGTACGGCGACCGGTTCGGCGACCCACGTAAATGCCTAGTAGAAAAACACCTATTAAAATGAGAGGTAGCGACCAAGGTGAAGAGGGAAGTTTGCTTAGCAATAGGTCACTTAGCCCTGCTTTTTTGGTCATTTTCATCGGCACGTAGTGGTCGCCACCGGCAACAACTGTGACCGGTTTGCCAGTGCGATCGCCGTATCCGGCCTTGTAGATACAAACCAGATAACGACCGGGAGTTAAAATTAGCGTGTAGTCACCATTGCTATCTGTCGTTGTTTCATATTCGGAAGCTCTACTACTGACAACAACAACCCGAACCCCTTCGATTGGGAGTCGCGCCTCAGTTGTATCAACGATGTTACCACGAATTGTTCCTGTCGTTGGGGCTTGAGCAAACGCAGCCATGGGAATGGCCGATAGAGCGCATAGAGCTAGAATAAGACTGAGCCGTTTCATGTTTTTCTGTTCCAATTGATGATGTATCTCTACTGAATAAACTCTAGCAGATGTCGGACAATCTGATTCGGGGCAATCCGCCTCAACCTTACAATTAAGGCAGAGGTGGATTGAGCATTGTTCACGATGAGTGGAGGTGTGCATCAAGTACAGTTTCGCTATCGGTTTCAGGATTAAACGTAAGCACCCCTTCAGCTTGTGCAGCACTCAGCAATCGCAAATCAGAAGTGATTACACCAAATTATTATCTGCACGACCAAAGGTTGTGACAGCCTCCACAGCGGATTGCAAGATTAAAGCATCAGTCGCATTCAGAGAATATTTCTCAATTAGCTGATATGAAGCCTCAATCAAAGAATTTGTTATAGAAACCAATGAGAAATGGTCATCGTCAAGCACTTCTGACCGGAAGTTACTCATCGCTTGTGTGAAAACAACATCGGTCAAAATACCAGCATTTTTCTTGCGAACGAGTATCGAAATAATCTCGCCTGTGCAAATATGAAGGCACATCGTTCGCGCATGAGTAGATCTGGTAAAAAGATTATTCACAATCGGCGTACCAACCTCTGTCGTATATCTCTTTGCCAATGCGCTTGCGTCCCAATAAAAGTAATCCATCGCTATTCCTCACGCATCTCAATAATACCTTGACTGAAGATGTTGTCTTCCGCTTTCACGCCACAAGCTGCAACCAGAACACCCATTTCTTCAAAGGCTTTGGCAGTAAGGGGTCGAAGTTTTTCTTTATCGACAAACTGTATTGTCGGTTCAAGACGAAGTTCTTCTAACGCTTGCCGCACCTCCGCTAACTCCCGTTCAATCCGCTCAGTTTTTATTAGCAATTTGTCTATGGTTGTTGTCATAATTGTTATTCACTTCTTCTCTGAGATGTATAAAGATTCATACGGTGAAGGTTAAGTGAAGCATGTCACTTGCGACTAGGTAGCACTCATTTATCAACACTTTGGTCTTGCAACGGGATAATGTAATAGGTCATACCGTTGATCTCTCTCTCCACTGAACCTTTGGGAAGTTGGTTCATGTTCGGAATTGTATCTACAGAAGGTAGGTCTTCTGGCACAATGGAAGGCATCTTTTGTCCGCTTTCCAGTTTGCTGATACGTTCTTTAAGGGCTTCAATCTCTTTTTGCAGATCTTGGATCTGTGAGATGAGCACTTCCGTTGTCGGTTCAGATGCCTTCTCATCCCCCAAAATTACGGAATTGAACGCAATCAACGATGATTGTTAGTAGCCGACCCATTTTCATGCGCTTTCCCTCCTTCGGTTTTGCTCTAGTAATGCGTCTATTTTCTACTCAGTAACCTCCAACAGATGCTTAATAATCTGATCAGGGTCAACCCCCTCTGCTTCGCCTTCAAAGCTGAGGATGAGCCGATGGCGTAGGCTCGGCAGCGCAACCGCTTGGATATCTGCCCGTGCGACGTTGTAGCGCCCATCCAAAATGGCTCTGACCTTGCCCGCAAGGATTAACGCTTGCGCGCCGCGGGGGCTTGATCCGTATCGGACATACTTTTTGGTCAGTTCTGGCGCGTCCTCCGATTCGGGATGTGTGCCTAACACGATGCGGAGGGCATATCTACGCACATCTTCTGCAATGAGGATATCACGCGCGATTTCTTCCAATCCGTTGATCTGCTCGCCATCACAAACCTTTTCGACCAGCGGCATCTCCCGCTTCGTCGTGCGCTCCATAACGAGATCGAGTTCATCAAGGCTCGGATACTCGACCTTGAGTTTGAAGAAGAACCTGTCCAGTTGGGCTTCGGGGAGGGGATAGGTGCCCTCCATCTCCAATGGATTTTGCGTCGCCATGACGAAGAACGGTCGCTGTAATTTGTGTTGCGTACCTGCAACCGTCACAGATTTTTCCTGCATGGCTTCGAGCAGCGCCGACTGTGTTTTGGGCGTCGCACGGTTAATCTCGTCGGCAAGGATCAGATTCGCAAACACAGGTCCCTGCTGGAATTCAAAGAATTTACGACCGCTTTCGTCTTCGGCGACGATGTTGGTGCCGATGATGTCTGCGGGCATCAGATCTGGTGTAAACTGTATTCGGGAGAATCCGAGATCGAGCACTTCGTGGAGTGTCCGAATCAGTAGCGTTTTCCCCAGACCGGGGACACCCTCCAAGAGCGCGTGTCCGCCCGTCATGAGGCAAATTAGCACACCCTCAATAATCTCCCGCTGTCCAACAATCTGCCTGGAAACCTCGCGCTGGATACGATCGAAGGTATCCCGAAAGTCCTCGTATTGACTCTCAAGTTGCACTGAATCCGGATGAAATTGGGATTGATCTGGTGACATTTGACTCGCGGAACATAAAACGCGGTGAAATCATCTTACATATTATGTTTTATGCGTCACGCCTCCTATTCCTCTTTCGGTTTGATGGATTCAAAATATCGCTTCACATAGAATCTGTAACCTAACGGGATCTGTTCTTGAGAAAGAGCGTCCTCAGAGAGCTTGTGGTATTTGGTATAGACCTCTTTATAACTGTCTTCTGCGTTTTGTCCATCGATGGAGGTTTCGGGATTTCCATCAATAAGCACTTCTGTGGTTTCGACTGTGGATTCCCCGGCACCTTGCACACCTGTAATCTGTTCCAAGTGACGGAAGGAGTCAAGGTTGGTCAGAACACCGAATGGATTGGGATCTGTTCCGGTGCCTATGCCGTTGTTGCCTGAACCACCACCGCCGTTGCACGCCTTGCCAATCCCTGCTTTGCAAGCTTGGCATTGGGCTTGCAGTTTTGCCAGCAGCCCATCCCGTTCCTTTGCAAGTGCACAGGCTAATAAATTCTCACATCCATCTTGGAGACGTTTTTCGGCTTCCTTTAGATTATTTTGTGCCAGTGCGGTTGAGGCTTTCGTCAATTGGTTTCCAAAAGCCCCTATCTCTGTTCCCTGTACGCTCGCACCACCCCGTTGGAACGCGTCAACAATGTTTTGGCGTTGCTCAGAATCGAGTTTGCTGAGTTTGTTGGACAGATTGAAAAGACGTTCTGCCGCCCTGTCATATCGCCCTTCCTTCAAAGCATATCCGAAATCGCTTAAGTTGGGGTTGGCGATAAATTGTTCTCCAAGCTCCTTCATGAGTGCATCTACCTTAGCAACACCCACCTTATCCATCTTTGCCGATAACATCTCTGTCATTTCGGTCAACTTGGCAAGTGCTTCTTTCGGCGTAATTCCTGTTCGCTTGAGTTCAAGTGCTTTCTCCTCGATCCCCTGTAATGTATCTTCCAGCCCAACCTCTTCGGCTGCCTTTTCGGATTCTTTGATCTGTTTTAGCAGGTGATCGGTTTCTGCGGCTATCTGCGGAGAATAGTCAACTGTCGCCGGTGCTTCGGGCGGATCGAAAAATTCGATGAAAGAGAGCGCCAAGCCCACGACCACAATCAAGGCAATGAACTTGGTTTCGCGTGGAATGGAATAACGCACAACCTCTTTTGCAGCTACCAATTGCAGCCGGTCAGAGGTATCTTTGAGTTGTAACGCCGTCAGCATCTCATCGGTCTGACGCTGAATAAACTCCAGTCCACTCACAGCACGATCTTTCAGGGCTGCTTTGAGGTCAATTGTCCGGGCAGCTTCATGGAGATTAATTGGGCGCAACAGACTCACGATTAACCCGATGGCGGAAAGACTGAGCGCGCTCCACAGTAGGATGAGGGGAGAAATATCAAACGTCGCAATGAAACTATCAATGATAAACAACGGCACACATGCCAGTAAGCCGTAACATAGAAACCTTGCNNNGGCGTACGCTGCGAATCTTTTCGAGAATCAACTTTTCAGGCATCTGTCTGGCTCCTTTCTGATTTTGGATAGCAATTAAAGATTAAACTGCGTTCATATCGGAATGTGCATTCTGTTCAACAGTTACTCCACTTTCTCTGCGATGAGTCGAATGACCGCCGCCGTTCCTTTGTGCATCCCTTCATCAAGTTCTATGACGGTGTCTTCATAGTAGAGTATCCGTAACGACTTGAAGTGTTCTAAGAGTTCGTTAGGTTTTATGAGGTAGTCAGGGTTTCTTGGACCAAAGCTGCTGGTTTCCCTGTATTTGAGGTGATCAATTGAGAACTGCTCAAGGATAAACATGCCACCCGGTTTGAGCGCGTCAATGATTTGTGGGAAGATTGACGGTTCGTAATAATAGAATTTTGTGATTAGGTCAAACTGTCCTGTACCCATATCATAGTCAGTCAGATCGGCAACGACAGCGTTGACTGTTGTGTTCCTTTCTTTCGCCAACTTGTTGCATTTTTCGATAGCGACTTCGGAAATATCTACGCCTGTAACATCAAACCCGTTTTGGGCAAGATAGACCGCATTCCGTCCTTCCCCCATCGCCAAGACGAGTGCTTTCCCCTTCTTTAACCCATCCAGCTTCTGCTTGAGGAAGGCAGCGGGTTCTTTGCCGTAGATATACATGTCGCGATCATAATCAGATTCGCCTTCTCCTTGCGATGAGACGATTGGGCTTAACAGAAATAGCCCAACGGTTGTGATAATGATTGGATAGATCATAGTTTCTCCTTGTATTCTCATTCCTCCACCGACTGTTGAATCGTCGGCGAATTTATATATTCCAAATCCTCAAATGGGAAGCCATCCACGTCCGTCAACCACAACTGGAGTTTCCATCCCCACCGCCGTCCACAGAGTTTGACGAGGATGCTGTTTTCCCCGGCTTGGAGCGTCACGGGGACCGTGTGTTGATTATCAGACATAGGCTGCTGGTCCTGGTTAATTTTGGAAACCTCTTCCCCGTTGGACCAAACTTTCGCGGGGTTGTGGGCGGAGATCCAGATTCGCGCCTGCCGTTCGTCAGGAGCATTGACCGTCGTCCAAGCGTAGGCAAGTACGGTGTCAAGTTGAGGATTTGGCTGTTCCATGTCCCCTAGTACCGGATTTAAATTCCCGAAACCAAAAATCGGTGCCAAATCAACGATGCCATCAAGGGTTTCATCCGCTCTCTGTTCCCAACCGATTTTTCCATCTGTGCCTTCGTATGCCGCAGTCTTGTTGATCTCCACGGCATCCTCCGGTATGTAGGCTCTATTATAGCCGACACCGCCTGCATTGTCAAAGGGACCGAGAATCCACCACGCGCCTTCAGGCACAACCCCCGATTTCCGCATGTATCGTTCCGCTTCTTCGGCCTGATTGCGTTCGTGGTAGAACGTCGACAACACCAAATTTGCGTGCATCCGTTCAGTTGCATCAAGGAGTACAGTTCCCGTTAAGACCTCCATCAGCTCTATAAACCGTCCCTCATCCTTCACATTTTTGCTCGCCCGCTTCAGATGCGGCCATATCGTTGTTGTATCGAAAGGATTATCAGGGTTGGTCAGTGCTCGTTTGAAACTCTTCTCAGCTTCCTCATATTGTTCGTTAAGGAGGTACGCCTCTCCCAACAGCGCGTCGTAATGTGGGTTAGGGTGTGTTTGCGTAACACGTTTGGCGAATTCAAGTGCTTTTTCGGGCATGATCTCCTTTCGGAGCAACTGTTCCGCAAGACTGTAGTAGTCCCAATTGCGTCCACCCCGATCTATTTCTTTTTGACGGAATTCAACCCATTGAGTGTAAGCTACGCTCGCTTTTTCTTGATTCTCGACCGCTTTGTAAGCATCTCCGAGCAGTTCATACACGGTTGCATTTTCTCCAATTTGTGATGCAAGCTCTTTAAAAACAGCAACTCTTTCGCCTTTCTGTTTTTCATCTTCGTAGATACCCCAGAGTAAGCGGAGCGCTGCCTCACGTTCAAACTCTTCCGTAGCTGGTCCGGCAAAGTCACGCAGCTCTGCGACGGCAGTGTCGAGCTCGCCTAGCTTCTTGTACACTTCAATCAACAGCCACCACTTCTGGAAACGGTCGCTAGGCTCATCTGCCAGTTCAATGAGGTGTTTGTAGAGAACTTTCGCCTTTTCAGGAGCGGTCTCGGTATACAGCTTTGCCAACGGTGCTAAGATAACGGTGCTATCAGGATTCAACTGGTTAGCGCGTTCGTAAGCGGCGATTGCCTTGTCGTGCATATCGTTCCATTCGTAGGTTTGCGCTAGGGCGAAGAGAGCATCCGGATCCTCGGGATTGTTTTCAACAGCCTGCGTCCGCTCGGCAACCATCTTCTCATGCAGATTGCCCGCCCTGTATGCCCTGCGCATCCCATCTCGCGCTATCTGTCGCATCCCATCATCCTGAGCGGTATTTTCTAACTCCTGATAGGCATTCATCGCCTCTTCATAGCGTTCCATGCCGATATAGCTCTGAGCAAGCATATTATACAGTTGTTGGCGCTCGTGACCACCACCGCCGTAACGTCCAGCATGCATGATAGCGTCTTCAATGAACTTAATTGCCGGATTGTATAGCTCTCCCTCAAGGCAGATACTCCCAAGTGCTGTCAAACGCCACATATCTTGATTCCACTGTATGTCAGCAGAGAGGGCAGCTTCTCCCTCATTCAATATTGTTTGTGCCAGTTCCTGTTCGCTATTCTTATTGAAAGCTGCAGCTGCGTAGTAAAAGCTCCGAATATTGCCGGGTTGGACTTTGCCAAGAGCTTGGTAGCTTTCGGCAGCTTTTGCATAGTCCCCACGCGTCCGGTGGATTTCGGCAGTTATTTCGAGTCTCGTTGAATCTTCAGCTGTTTCCCCGCCCTGCGTCTCGAAGTAGGTGAGAAGGTCATCCAGCTTGCCCTGATTCCGATAGGTATTAATCAGGGATTCGCGTGCTTTATCGCCGGCAAAGTAGATCTGGAAGCCCGTTGGACCTGACCAATTTATAGACATGCCACTTAAACCGGACCGGGATAGGGTTTTATAGAGGTCAATAGCGGTATCGATCTGTCCCAGTTGCGCATAGATTTTTACCAACTCTGTAGAAACCTCATTTCTCTCCCAGCTCTGCGTGGTCATGTCCATTGCTTTCTTATAGGCTGCTGCAGCTTGTTCCCATTCGC
>JAGWBT010000187.1:7247-7591 GCA_021295755.1 Candidatus Poribacteria bacterium | reverse complement strand
CGCATATAGAGCAGATTTTGTGGCGATTCACCCACAGGTTGATAATAGAATGAGGCTCTTGACAACCCTAACAGTTCGCATTGTCTCGCAACTGACGGTGAATCACACCCCTTTTCAACGAGGCGTCGTTTCTGGTCAACGGAGAAGTTGCGTTTTTTTTTGAAGCCAATCCAGTTCTACCTTCAACTGACCGATTTGGCGATACAGCTCATCAACTAATTGGTCGCTATCGGTGGTTGATTTTGAGCGTTGGTTTGTAAACAGGTCTGGTAATTGGTCAAGCACCTGCTTTTTCCACTGGCTCACTTGATTGGGGTGGACACCATATTCGCTCGCTATCTGGG
>JAGWBT010000187.1:0-7089 GCA_021295755.1 Candidatus Poribacteria bacterium | reverse complement strand
TTTTGGGGGTAATTACATAAGTCCCCCTGACAAGGGGGATTTAGGGGGTTGGCTGTGCATTGGGAGCGTCTAAGTAATTCTAAAATCTACCATAAATGGACATCGCGCAGTTAGAGGAAAAGCTATCCGCTATTAAACAGAGAGGGTATGTCGTTTCATTGCGGAGGGGTAACGCAGGCATCGGCTATACACTCGAAACCTTGCTTGAGTTAAAGGAAAACAATCTGCGGACACCAGATCTCGGTGACATCGAGCTAAAGTCTCAACGGAACGGAGTCTCCAATCGGGTTACGATGTTTACCTTCAATCGTGGCGTCTGGAAGATCAGGCAGAGGGATCTAATCGAGGGGTACGGCTACGTGGATACGAATGGTAGACCTTCCCTGTACTGCACTGTGGACAGCAAACCGAACAATCAAGGGCTGTATCTGAAAGTTGAGGAAGATGCCGTTAGACTCTATCATGTAGATAATACGCGCATCGCCGAATGGCTGGGCGATGTGGTGATTGATAGATTCAGCAGCAAAATGCCCGCTCTGGTTGTTGTTTACGCGGACACCCGCATCAACTCAGATAGTAAGGAGGAGTTTTGGTTTAACGAAGCCTATCTCCTGACGAATCCAGATCAAGATCATTTCTTGGACTTGATTAAACAGGATATAGTGATCGTGGATGTCAGAATGCACTTGCGCACAAACGGGTCGGTGAGAAATCATGGGACTGGCTTTAGGATCGAGGAAAGGTTCTTGAACCTATGCTTTGGAAGTCGAGAACGGATAATATGATACCAGAGAGATTAGAGGGCGCAATATGACAATAACGAACCGCAAATACAAAGATGAAACCTGGGACTTCGTCAAAGCGGATACAAAAGAGTATACCCACTGCCTCCACAACTACCCGGCGATGATGATTCCCCAAATCGCAAGGGAACTCTTGAATCGGTACGGGACGCCGAATGGGTGGTTACTCGATCCGTATTGCGGGACTGGCACCTCGTTGGTTGAGGCGTCGATGTTCGGCATGAACGGCGTAGGCTGTGATATCAACCCCCTTGTGAGACTGATAGCAACCGCCAAAACGACCCCAATCTCGCTACAGGTTCTTGAACGCCATTCGCAGGATTTGATGGACGCTATTTTTCAGGTTGGGTTCTTTGAAGACGTGCCATCCGCGCCGATCCCCGATGTCCTGAATCTGGAGTATTGGTTCTCCGAAGACGTTACCAGCCACCTCTCTTTTCTGCGGGATCGCATCAACGCTGTCCAAGATGAATCGGTCCGAAATTTCTTCTGGGTTGCATTCTCGGAGACGGTTCGAGAATGCTCCTATACCAGAAATGGGGAGTTCAAGTTGTACCGAATGCCGGCTCAAAAATTGGCAACCTTCCAGCCCGATGTCTTTGGGGTTTTTCAGGATAAGCTAACCAGAAATAGGGCAGGGCTTGAGGTTTATCTCCGAAAAAGGAAAGATGTCGAGATATTTGTTTCGAGTAGGAATACAGCGAACCGCGGATTGCCCGAAACGCAACCGCCGAACGGATTCGATCTGATTATTACCTCTCCACCCTACGGCGATTCACAAACGACCGTTGCTTATGGGCAGTTTTCACGCCTGTCGGCGGATTGGATCGGCCTGGAGGATTCGCGGAAGGTTGACCGCATTTCGATGGGAGGGAGTCAGAAAAAGAGTAGGTTGTCTGATTCGCCCGTTGATTTGGCGATAGGAGAGATCCGTACTGTTGATAAGAAACGGGCGAGTCAAGTGGAGGCGTTCTATATCGACTTGGAGCGTAGCATCAGTTCGGTTGCCCCGTTGCTTGCCAAGGGTTCGACGATCTGCTATGTTGTGGGGAATCGTAGGGTGAAGGGGGTGGCACTCCCGACCGATGCGTTTATTATCTCTGCTTTTGGCAAGCACGGATTTTCGCATACGGAGACCATCGTTAGGAATATACCGAACAAGCGCATGCCAAAAAAGAACAGCCCTTCCAACGTCGCCGGTGAGACGGATCTCACGATGCACGAGGAGAACATCGTTGTCTGCCAACGCTAAGTTGATCGCATAAGAATCGCTTGATTGAAAGGTATAGGCATGCTCCGTATGCCGTAACCATGGGGCACATTACGGCGCAACAGGGCGAGAATCCTCGTCCCGTTCCGAGGATCCTGATGCTTCATCGAGAATGAAATCGGGATTGGGCGAGGAGACCTCGCCCTTACGAAACTGCGGCTTCACACTTACAGAAAGGCGGCATTTCCGATGAAAATAACGGCGACATTCCTTATCCTTCCACGGTGGAGCATCAGCGATCCCTTATCGGGCATACACAGATGGTTACGAGCGTAGCGTTCAACTCAGACGGGACTACCCTCGCCACGGCGAGTTCAGATAAGACAGTTCGGTTATGGGATGCTGTAACGGGTGAACATAAGCGGATACTCAGCGGCTATCCGCGTGGGGTTTATAGCCTCGCGTTCAGTCCGGACGGGCAGACGCTTGCTACTGCGAGTCCGGACAGTGGGAGCCGCAATGGAAAACCACGGGAGATATGGGTTGGCCCGACAGCATAGTATTCAATCCGGAGGGCACCACGATTGTTAGTACGAGTGTGGCGGGGAAGGACGATGCGCTGGTGCATCTGTGGGATGCCGCGACGGGCGAACGCAAGGGGACGCTCGCCGTTCATGAGAAACGCGTCAGAAGTGTAGCGTTCAGCCCCGATGGACAGACGCTTGCCACTGCGAGTGATGACGGGACGGTGCTATTGTGGGATACCAAGACGTGGGAGCCGAAGCAGACACTCACAAAGTATACAGGTCGATGATGTCGAGTTCGGTCCAGATGGAAAAACGCTTCTCAGTCAAGGCAGAATTAAACCGCTCAATACCGAAAGGCAGCATCTCAGATGAAAGTCACAGCGACATTATTGATGCTTCTGACACTGTTCTCATCGAACACCCTCGCCGCCACGGAGCTACCTGCAGCGAAACTCGTCGGGCACACGGATAGAGTCAGAAGCGTCGCATTCAGTCCAAATGGTAGCCTGCTTGCCAGTGGAAGCTACGACAAGACCGTGTTGCTGTGGGACGTCAAAACGGGGAGCCAGAAGCGGCTACTGACCGGGCATAAGGGTGGGATCGTAGCGGTAACGTTCAGCCCGAATGGCAAGCGAATTGTCAGTGCGAGTTTGGACGGGACGGTGCGGTTATGGGATACGAGGGTAGACGCGCACCTGCGGACACTCACCGGACATAATCATCACGTCGTGAGTGTTGCTTTCAGTCCGGATGGAAAGACGCTTGCCAGTGGGAGTTGGGACGGTACGGTACGGCTGTGGGAGGTCGAGACGTGGACACATAAGCGGACACTCACGGGGTATACGGGATGGGGCTTGAGCCTAGCGTTCAGTCCAGATGGTAGCCTGCTTGCCGGTGGGAATATAGACGGTTCCGTGCGGTTATGGGATACCGAGTTCTGGGGCGAGCAACGGACGACCATGACGCATGGCGGTATGGTCCATAGCGTCGCATTCAGTCCGGACGGCAACACGCTTGCCAGCGGCGGTCGGGACAAGATTATATGGCTGAAGGATCCCAAAACGGGGGAGTCCAAGGGAAGGTTCATTGCGCATACCGATAATGTTCATAGCCTCGCGTTCAGTCCAGATGGAAAAACGCTCGCCAGTGGAAGTCGGGACAAGACGGTGTTGCTGTGGGATATGGCGACAGGTGAACCGAAGCGGACGCTCACCGGGCATACAGATGTGGTCGATAGCGTGGCATTCAGTCCGGATGGTAGGATGCTCGTCACCGGGAGTTGGGACAAGACGGTGCTCCTATGGAAAATCACCGATTAAACCGCCCGACTCCTACCGTCTATGTTGCGTCATGTAGGAGGGATCTCCGAATCCCGACCCCTACCGATTTAGTTCGTTAGTGCTTGGCTTACAGCGTTCAGACGAGATACCCGTTGGGCGAGATTCCTTCGCCCCTACAAATGGTGGCTTCACTTACAGAAGGGTGGTATTTCAGATGAAAATCACGGGGACACTACTTATTCTCTTGGCGCTGTTTTCACCGAACACCCTCGCTGTCACAGCGGTATACAAAGATGAATTCATCGGACATTCCGATGCGGTCAATAGTGTAGCATTCAGCCCGAACGGGAAGTTGCTCGCCAGTGGGAGTTGGGATAAGACGGTGCAGCTGTGGGAGAGCGAAACGGGTGAACAGAAGTGGCTGCTCACTGGACACATGGCGTCGGTTGTTACCGTAGCGTTCAGTCCGGAGGACAAGACGCTTGCCAGTGGGAGCGCAGACAAGACCGTCCGACTGTGGGACACGGCGAGAGGTACAGCGAAGCAGATGCTGACCGGTCATACGGACGTGGTCACGAGTGTGACATTCAGTCGAGACGGGAAGACGCTTGCCAGTGGGAGTGCAGACAAGACAATCCGACTGTGGGATGGCAAGACCGGTGACCTGATACAGACCTTCACCGGTCATACGGACGCCGTCTATAGCGTCGCGTTCAGTCGGGACGGGACGGTGCTTGCCAGTGGAGGTAACGACAAGACAGTCCGATTGTGGGACACCGAAACAGGTAAGTTGATACAGACGCTCACCGGTCATACGGAATCCGTCAATAGCGTCGCGTTCAATCGAGATGATAAAGTGCTTGCCAGTGGGAGTGCGGACAAAATAGTGTGGCTATGGGATACCGAAACGTGGCAACCGAAGGGAAGGGTCATCGGGCATACAGACTTTGTGACGAGCATGGCATTCAGTCCTAAGGGTGATGTACTTGCCACTGGATGTGTGGACACGACAGTGCAACTTTGGGATGCCAAAACAGGCGCACGTCTACAGACGCTTAAGGGGCATACGGAGTGGGTGACGAGCGTGGCGTTCAATCCTAAAGGGAGTCTACTGGCAAGTGGGGGTGCCGATGGAACGGTGCAACTATGGATAATGACCGAGTAGCCCTCCAACTTCTACTGATTTAGTTCATTGGTTCATTGGTGCTTCGCTTACGGTGTATGGGCAAAAAGCCCGTAGGTCGAGATTCATATCTCGACAATCCTCGTTATTGTCGATTTTGGAAAATCGACCTACAAACGTCCTGAGTAAACCCGTAACTTCTACCTTTCGTTCAAGTGTTGCACCTCCCGATTTCGTTGCCTTGTTC
This sequence comes from Candidatus Poribacteria bacterium, assembly GCA_021295755.1. NCBI lineage: Bacteria > Candidatus Poribacteria > Candidatus Poribacteria bacterium. The sequence continues at coordinate 1,899 of JAGWBT010000187.1, read as the reverse complement.
TCTGGGGCGAAGGGACATCGCCTCGACGAAACCGTGGAGCGACATTCAGAGAAAGGTGGTATTCAAGATGAAAGTCACGGCAACCCTATTCACGCTTTTCGTTGTTTTCTCACCAACTACCCGTGCCCAAGAGTCCACACAACCAAACCTGCCCGCCGGAGCGATCGCCCGTCTTGGTAAAGGTTCGATAAACGGGGTACAGTATGCTCCCGACGGAACGCGGCTTGCTGTCGCTACCTCCATCGGTATCTGGCTCTACGATACCGCTAACGGTCAAGAAATAGCTCTGCTCACTGGCCATAGGTCGGAGGTCAGGAGCGTCGCGTTCAGTCCAGACGGAAGGACGCTTGCCAGTGGGAGTGCAGACAAGACAGTCTGCTTGTGGGATACTGTGTCGTGGACGCATAAACAGATATGCAACGGGCATCAGTACAAGGTGGTAAGTGTATCGTTCAGCCCGGACGGCAGCGTGCTTGCTAGCGCGAGGGGAGACGGTGGTGACAAGAGGGTGTATCTATGGGATGCTGTGACGGGTGAATGTAAGGGCACGTTCGCCGGGCATAGAGATGCGGTCAATAGCGTGGCGTTCAGCCCCGAGAGTGGCGTGCTCGCCAGTGGCAGTTCAGACGGGATGGTGCTCCTGTGGAGAATGACGGATTCGAGCCAGTGAAAAGACAAATCCAATGAAAACGATTCTCGAAAAATTATCGGCTTACAATATTTTTAGCTATCTCCTGCCGGGACTCCTGTTTGTGATTTTGGGCGAAAGGCTCACCTCATTTTCGCTGATCCAGAGGAGTTGGATCGTTGGAATCGTTCTCTACTATTTTATCATGAGGCGATTGCTAACACTCCGTCATATTTCTTGGCAAAAATACCAAGCCTACAGAAACAGTCTACTGGAAAAGTATCAAGATAGTTCTTCACGAACCGGCGGCGGTGCGCCATATCATTATCGCTTACTTAATGCCTCTGGAAAGCATTTCGCGCGAACTGCTTTTGCGGCTTATTATGAGGAGAAAATCACACTTGCCGACTTATCCGATGCTTTTGCTAAATGCGATCCAAAACACCTATTTGAAATTGAGAGTATTATCTTCGCATAAACTTACCGCTTGACCCGGATCAAGTAGTTTATGGCTTCAACACAAGTTCATTAATTAAGGCCTCTGCCGTTCTTTACCCAATGGACAATTTTCCTTCCTTGTGGGATGAAATCGAGGAATTGATTAGAAATGGTCGCCTCAAAATGTCCGAGCCGGTTTTCGATGAAGTGATGTGGGGTGCAGTTTTAAGGGATTGGTGTAGTGAAAAAGGTTTAAAGCCGTTTCTGTTATCGAAAGTTGATGATTCAGTGGAAAACGCATTTCAAACTATACAGTCAAAATATCCAGAGTTGATGAATGTTAAAAGAGGCACGTCATTAGCGGATCCGTGGGTGATTTCTCTTGCAATGCGGTATCCAAAGGGAGTTGTTGTGACGGAAGAACAACCAACGGGTGATCTAGTCAACCCAAGAATCCCCGATGTATGCAAGGATCTTAGTGTTGAATGTGTCAATATAGCAGGTTTCGTAAGCAGGGAAAATTGGGTGTTTTAGAGCAGGAACGGATAGGTGGTACGATAAAACAAGTTCCTTTGAATCCCGATCGCAGCTTCAAAAGCGAGATCCACGCCCGCTATAGCCCCAGTAGAGACCGAGACTAGACGCCGCCACCCCAAAACTCTCCGACAGTCGCACCGCCTCGGACACCCTCCTCCACACCCTCAATACCCCAGAAATGCAAAAAGCCGCGGTCAGTGGACTGATCCAGGAGATCATAGTCCATCCGACGGCGGCTTTAGATATTCAGTGTAGCTTCAAAACCTGTTTTCAAACAATAGCGCTACGGGGAATCG
>JAGWBT010000186.1:12611-14231 GCA_021295755.1 Candidatus Poribacteria bacterium | reverse complement strand
ATAGGTTGCCTCCTAAATTGGTTGTGTAGTTCAAGTAGCAAGGGCAACCACAAGGGTTGCCCCTACAGGGAACAAACTATGGTAGATGATAGAATTATTTATACATTACAGATGAACACTTAACCCCCCTAACCCCCCTTATCAGGGGGGAATTAGCGATCTTGTTAATGTCTACTTATTTTTATAATTCACCATAAATGTAGGGGCAGGTCTTGTGCCCGCCCAATCCTCTTCCAGTGGTTACGGCATACGGCGTATGCCTACTACTTTGCTGCTTCTTCTCGTGCGCCTGCGAGGGGGTGCATGATACCGGCACCGGGGGGCCACACGCCCGGCGCTTTGCCGTGCGGTGTCATCGTTTCCCACATTTCATGGGGCATGACCACCTTGAATCCGTCCCGCGTGCGCCACGGGGCGGCATACTCCACGTTTGGCAGCGCCCTGACCTCTTTGGATAGATTGGGGGTAGCGCCGTGCCACGCTCGGTTATCGCGGAAGACGCCGGCACCGGCGGGTGCACCGACGAGTGTCGAATGTCGCATCCAATCGGGTTCATCGTCGGTTACCGGCGGTGGCTGTTGTACGACATGCGTTCCCGGAATCTGACGGATGGGACCGTTCTCCCACGTGAGGTCTGCCATCAGGAAGTTGATGGTCACCGTTGGCGGTGTCATCTCCATAATCAGTTTGATTGTCGGCACATCGAAGTCGCCCGAACTGTCGGTATCGAACTCAACGCCGACCCGCCGTGCCTGCTCGATACGCGGTTCCGAGAGGTGTTGTCCATCTCTACCATCGGAGTGCAGATGTTGATATTCGACTGCGCCCGGCAGGCAGAGATCCCCACCAGAACCCCAGACACGGTAATCGGAAGAACCGAAGATCTCCGTGACAATAGGAGTGGTCGTCGGCAGGTCGATCATGTTCGCCCAAGCGGGATGGTGGAGCATCTGCCTCGAAGCGGAACAGGTGCCGTAGCTGTATCGGTGTGGCAGCCGTCCGGTTTCGGTCATGTATTTTCGCTCTCCCGGACCGGGGGTTTCCAAGATCTGTTTCAGCGCCTCGGCGCAGCCCGCTCTCCAAGCCGCTAGCTGTTCCGCATTGAGTAGGTCACGCACCACCACGAAACCGTCTCGACGGAAAATCCGAGCGGCGCGTTCAACTTCGCTGGGGTCACAGATTTCGAGTCCGTGAATTCCGTTGTGCGCTTGTAGGTGCGCCCGTAGTGCCTCAACGCCCGGATCATCATACATCCGCCGCTTGGGGGATCGATTGTCCGGCACTGGTACAACGCCCCGATTTTGTGCGAGTAGATTGCCGTACTGGTCTAGGGTTTCATTGGGCGGGGTATTTTCATCCCACCCGACCCCCGTTTCTTGATGGACGGTCATACCCTCTAGTTCTGCTTGTAGCTCTCGTTTTCTTGATTCGGTCATCGCTAACACTCCTCCCCTCTACGAAAACATATATGGTGATGAAATCACTGGATTCTTACTATGGTAAATTTTAGAATTACTTAGACACTCCCAATTCACAGCCAACCCCTAAATCCCCAACTCCCCTGACAAGGGGAGAAGATAAGAGGGGATCTTCTCCCTTGTCTTTCCCCTCTTATCAGAG
>JAGWBT010000186.1:11562-12477 GCA_021295755.1 Candidatus Poribacteria bacterium | reverse complement strand
AACCCCCTAAATCCTCAACCCCCTAAATCCCCCTTGTCAGGGGGACTTTGGAAAATCAGGGGGACTTATGAACCAACTGCGTAAGTCCTATAGGCATTAAAAGATGTTGGGTTTCACTGTCGTTCAACCCAACCTACACCACTAGAAGTGGACTTATCTTTGTTCTTGACAGTAGGATATAATTGATGTACATTGTTAAAGTTAATAAGGAGGTAAACACATGAATGATTGGGGACAGGCAATTACAATCATTGTGTCGATTGTTGTTGGTGTTGGGGGCATTGTGATATATGTCAACCGACAGACTAACAAACGCATTGATGATTTTCGTAATGATGTTAATAGACGATTCGAGGCTGTTGATAGACAATTTGAGGCTGTTGATAGACGATTCGATGCTGTTGATAAACGATTTGATGCTGTTGATAGACGATTTGATGAGATTCGAGCGGACATTCGATTGATTCTGAATAAGCTCATACCAGAGCGTAAAAGTAAGGATTCAGATTAAGCATTTATCCACTAGCTAAAGACTTAATCCGCTTCTTGTGCAGTAAATCAGTATCTACTTATTAGTGTGTTACGTTTTACGCATTACGTTTCACACGCATCGAGGATCAGTTTCAAAACCTCCTGCTGCTGTAACCAAGTCACGGTATGTGTCTCGTAAGGCTGTGATGATCCCGGATAGGGGGTGGGGTTCATCGTCACGACAAGTTCGTAGCTCGGAAATACGACCACATAATGTCCGCCCGCGCCCCACGCGGTATATCCCTCTCTCGGCAGATCGTGCCAGAGTTTGCCCTTCTGATTTGTCCAAAATCCGTGTCCGTACCGCCACATATTCTCAGGACTGTTCGCCAGAATATCGGGCGCGACGGCAGTTGCCTCGCGTAGCCAGTTTTCGGGGATTAC
>JAGWBT010000186.1:9215-11466 GCA_021295755.1 Candidatus Poribacteria bacterium | reverse complement strand
TGGGATCTCGATCTATACTCCCAATCCGCACCAATCACATCGGCGATCTTCTCCTTGTAGAGCGGCGAGATCTTTGGCGATTCTTCTGGACGATTGACATCATACAACCCATACGCTTTCTCGATGCAGTGCGAAAGCACACACATCCCGTTGGTCTGATAATTGAACACCTGTCCCGGCGCTTCACCCGGTTTCATATATCCCGACACATTACAGATCAGATGTCGCAGCGTCAACCCACGATTCGCCTCAAATGCCCAGCGTCCCTCTTTGGGACCTTCGCCCTCCGGCACGTCCATCAGTTCAGGATAGTAGTCCACAGCGCGATCGTCGGCACTCCCGATTTTACCTTCGTCAACCGCTATGCCCAGCATACTGGACAGGATCGACTTATTGGCAGAGGCGATATGATGCTTCTCTGGGCTTGGGATATTATGCGTCCATTCCGCCACCAGATAGCCGTGCCGAACAATCGCTATGCGGTAACTGTCATCCGCAAACTTTGAATCGAGCCATACCTTGGCAAGATTCAATTTCTCAGTATCTATCCCCACCTCGGAAGGGGGAGCGATTTGCCAGTCTGCTTTCGGAAATGTCTTCGCTGTCATAGCACTATACCTTTCTCTTCGTGCTTTGCACCTTCTTTTTACATGAGCCATACCTTTTTGATCGTTGCCGTCGGAAGCGTAAATTATCCGAGCGTAATCACACCTTTGATATAGCTTGGATCGCCCGCTACAAGCTGCTGCATTAAACCTGGGTACTCTTCCAGTGTCGCTGTGTGCGTGACCAACGGTTCGAGATCGAACACGCCGCTGTGAATCATGCGGATAGCGGCTTCAAAGGTATCGCGAATCTTCGACGATGGCGACGAATTGACAACCGTAAACCCGCCCATGTGCCACTTGGTCGGATCAAAGGTGGCAGTATCGCCCTTGAGCCATCCGAACAGATTGATCCGTCCGCCCCGCTTGACAATATCGGTGGCGAGATCCAGACCGCCCTGATGACCCGATGTATCAACGACCACGTCGATGTCCCGCGCTTTCAGGTCTGCCGCAAGTTCAGCCGTATCGACTTCGGTCGTGTTATAAACTTCGTCCACACCAAACTGCTTTGCCACATCCAGACGGTTCTGCACCACATCAATCGCAATCAGTTGGTCGAGCGGATGGTGCAGCAAACCCTGCATAATCAGCAAGCCCATAAACCCACAACCGACGACTGCAACCCGATCCCCGCCTCTAATCTGGCAGTGATCGACTCCCGTGACCGCACAGGACACAGGCTCCACAATCCAGTATTGATCAGGCTTTGCAGATTCTGGGATTTTGTACAATCGTTCCGCGGACAGATTTCGCACCGTCGCAAAACCGCCGCCTGCGACGCGGTCCCCCTCTTTCACGCCGGTGACTTCGGGGCCGATCTTGCTCACATAACCGACCCCCTCGTGTCCGGGGGGTGCCATGGGGGACATCTGATCGCCCAGCTTGGCTGTCACCAAATCCCATGAACAGATCCCGCACGCGCCCCCTGTGACCTGCACCTCATTCGCGCCCGGATCGGGCACGTCCTGTCCAATAAGTTCAACACGCCCGTCAGGCAGATACCGCATTGTTTGACCCATGATTATGCTCCTTTATATAGTTGGTTCATTAGTTCATTAGTACATTGGTTCATTGAGATGGTGAGCTCTACACATTGCACCCCTCTGGAGTGCTTACGCATTACTCGTTATTCTGCTCACGTTTCACGCTTCAGATACACCTGTCGCACCCCTTGGGGTTTGAGGCAGCGACCTGATTTTTTCACACACATTGCTGATCTTGAAGATACGGTATCATATCACGATCTTAACTCTTTTTCAAGAATGCCTAAGATTTTTGGAGAGATTTTAACTGGAGGCACGAGGATTCAACCATTAAAGGAATGATCGGTAGGGTCATTTAATTTTCCCGTATCTCGATCGCCCGGTCAAGGCTACGGCGGGGAGACCAGATGCCCCGCCTACGGATTTGGGTCATTCCGAAATCAGTCAAAAAACCGAAAACTGAATAGCCCTAGAATGATCGGATAAAATTGGAAGGGTTGATCTGGTTTTGCAATTTGCTGTATGTCTGTGGTTATGGCTTGGATATGTCTATCCAAGCCGATCAGAAGTTGCAACTAGCAATCTGTGCTAAGATAACGCAAGTTGCTAGACTGTAGGTCGAGATTCATATCTCGACATCTTCATACGCTATGATCACAG
>JAGWBT010000186.1:0-9114 GCA_021295755.1 Candidatus Poribacteria bacterium | reverse complement strand
GGTTTCTTAATCCCACCTGTCCCTCTGGTCTCGATTTATCGGGGATCCATCGGGAGCTTGTACCTGTCCAAAACATTTGTGTTAGGATAAGAAAATCGCCCTGAACTATCCGGGCGTGACGTAAGACAGGTCCCAATCGCCGAGTTTGCGTAGATCCATGCGCGGGTTCGACAGGTCTGACTCACCTGACGCCCGCCACGCATCGATCTCGTCCTGATGTCCGAGCCGTCGCAGTGCGTTCCATGTATCACGACAGTTGGCGCGCCCCGATCCCCCCGCACAATCCCAAAAGAACATGTGTTCAGCACCAGCACTATAGACCGTCGCAGCACGTCGCCGAAACTCCTCCGGCGTCATGTGACGCGGCATGAGATTCGGGGCTAGCACGCACGATGTTCCGCGAACTATATTCACGAAGTGTTCCAGCTGTTTCGGATCCGTCCACGCCGTTACGCTGCTGTCGTAGTTCGGGCCCGACGTATAGGGGATGAGGGTATCCACCAAACCTTCGCCCACCCATGTCGCAAGGTCCATTCCGTTGACGAGATTCTCCCGCTCAGTGCCCCCGACGATCGCTGAGATCTCGATACGCACCCTCCGCCCCTGCGCGCGCCCCTCTTGATCCATTGCAGCCCGAACCTCTCGCATGAACTCTGTCAGAACGCCCGTCCGATAGGAGAGCCAACGCGAATCGTGCACATCCAACTGGTGTGGGTCTTCGCCGAATTGTCGCTTGAACCCCTCCACGATTAGCGGTTCATACTCCACCAACGGCATTCGGCGGTTGTAGAGCAAGCAGATACCGTCGATCGGTCGTTGTGCCATCTCGCGAAGCAACGAGATGACAAACTGGCGAACCTCTGGAAAGCTGTATGCCATTCGTGGCGTTTGCCGACCCGCCCGGTCTACACCGCGCCATTCCGGATGTCTCTTGTAGAAAGTATCCCCTGTATTGAAATGATCAAGCGGTGGCGGGTAATGAAAACCTGCGACCCGGTAACTGGCGTGAAACTGAAGCCCGATCTCGTGTGTATGCTCAAGCGCGACATCGAATGGATCTATCCCTTGTCCCTCAAACTCGTGCCAGCTTTCTACGTGTAGCCGATCCCCGCGCCGACCGAAATCGGCGAGATCAATCGCGTGCCGCCGCCCAATCTCACTGAAATATGAGGTCTGGTCGCCGCCGCCCGCTTCCCAATAGATGCGTGAGAAATCTGTGTCACGATACGGTTCAATCTCGCGCCTGACGTGTTCGGGAGTCGTCAAACGATACTGGTAGTGGGGACCGTGGGCGTCATTGTGAGCAAACAATCGCCGGGTGTCAGCACCCTGCTGATCTGATTGAAAGGCGTGGGTTTCTGCATCTGTCAGCGGCACAAACTTGAAGTAAGCCACCCGCGCCGGCGCACACTCAAACGAGCCGGCATTATCAGCCGGTGCCACCCGTGCGCCAATCTGTCCAATCTGCAAACCGTGATCTGTCAAGTCAGTGATCCGCCAGAACATCTCGATAAGCTCATGATGGTGAGGTCCCCCGTCGCTTTGCGGCGGTAGCGTGAGGGCTGTGAATGTCTCGTCTCCGCTGCGTTTGAGGAGAATTGCAAGCTGGTGCCCTTCTTCGGAACTTGTAATCGGCAGGACGCCAATAGACACCGCGTATAAACCGCGCAGGTTCAACGGATAGGTGATAGTAGGCGCCGCTGTCTCTGGCCCTGCCATCAACATGGTGCCGGATAGTGAGTCGATTTCGTAGGTCAGCGTCCGCCAACGACGCAGATGTGGTTCCGCGTCAAGCGCATCCGCGGGGGTACAGCGATCCAAATCTGTCCGATAGATGGGCTGCTGACTTAACCACCTGTCGCCAATTCGATCAATTGTCCTTGTCTCCATTTACAACCTCCTGTTCATTAGTTCACTAGTACATTAGTTCATTCACGTTTTACGTTTCACGTTTCACGCCTCACGTCTTATCACAAACGGAAGAAACTCCCGGCAATATGGCGTGCGCCGCCGAAGTTGACCCCATCTTTCTCCATGTAGTAGTAGGCGGTGAAGATACGTCCATCGTCCAGTTCCGTGGCGACGGGGTAACCGAGATCCCAATCACTGGCGTCCGCCCGGATGATTCCCTCTGCCGACCAAGAATCCCCATCGTCCTCACTGACGATTACGCCGATTCCAAATGGTGGCTTGCGTCGACCGAACAGCACCAGAGTCCGTCCGTCACGCAGCCGTAGCGACCAAGGCGATCGGTAGTGGACACCGTTCCGCCTAGCTCCTTCCCAGATGTACCGTTCACGACGCGCCGCCGTCCACGGCGACTGTCCCCACGCCACAATCGGTTTCGGTTCGCTCCAACTGTAGCCGCCATCGTCAGAATACGCCATCTGGATCGCGTTCCGGATGCCACCGATGTTGAGCATATAGCACTGCAACCGTCCGCTCGGCAGCAGCAGCAAGTTCGCGTAGGTCGGTCGTCCTAGACCTGTGGGATCGCGTGTGACTTCCCCCAGATATTCCCAAGATAAGCCGTTGTCGTCGGTGCCGTATACCCCCACGAAGTTATCATTTGCGCTTGGACCCACGGTCGCCGCTGCCATCTGCGTACCGTCGGGACACTGTACCAACGGCGCTCCGTCCACATGGACATATTTGAGCGGTGGCGGTGGTGCCACTCGCGTCGGAACGGTCTCCCATGTGTGACCTCGATCAGCGGAACGGAAGGCAAAGCATTCCAGACTCGGCTCCCCGTTGGCATCCGCGGGACCCGTTTGGGGACGAGGGAAGTAGATCGCTGTCTCCGGGCTAGCGAGATCAATCTGTTCGCGGGTTATCCCCGGCTCATCAGCTTGCCACAGGACGGCACGCTTATCTTCCAAGGGGCGCGAGTCGTCCCAAATCACCACCTCGTTTTCGTGGGCCCAGGTCTGACCGTGATCGTATGATCGCTGAAGCAAGATCTTCGCCCGACCTTTGTAGCCGGTTTGACCGTGCTGGATATTTTCCTTTGTCTGATAGGTGGCGGGTGCATGGTGGTGGACTACAACAATTTCGCCGTCCCCGTAATTGTAGATTGGGCATTGTCGGGGATGCCCGCAGTATGCCTCTTTGCTGTAGCAGAGTTTGATATGGTGCAGGTCTGTCAGTTCTGGTGCGACGCGGTTCATAGTACCTCCTTTGATCCAACAGTCTCCACTTGGCAGCGGAGTCTGGCATAATTGGTTCATTGGTTCATTAGTTCATTGGTTCATTGTGTCATGACTAGAAAACGGGGCGATTCAGCTTCCCATTTCGGCTCATGTAAAGAAAAAACTCGGTTTCTACGGAGCAACAGTTATGGTGATGATACCGCTCTGTACATCGGCGTGAGGGAAGCGAGCTTGGAGCGCGTGGGAACCTGCGCGAAGATGCCATCGCGTTGTGTAAGGATATGCCACTTTTTGAAAGGGTTCCCCGTCCACATACCAGATAATCTCCGGGACAGTGGGAGAAACGTAGGCTCTGAGCGCAATGCTCTGCAACTGCTGTGGGGTATCTGGATGAAATCGAAAAACACTCCCATTAACAGGCTCTTCAATGGCAATGCTCACGAACGGCGATTCGGTTGAGGGTAATGGCGGGGGATTGTAGCCGTGCACTGCTCCCCAAGCGGCAAACTGTGGCGATAGGACAGCATAACTTCTGATTTCTATCCACTCTGGAGGTGTCATAGGACCAGCTAGCTCTCCTGTTCGTCGGTCAACTGCAAACGATTGGTGGACGGGGCAGAAAGCAGTCGGTTCGATCCCAAGGAGGAGATATTCCAAGACGGTTTCGGCGCACGCCTCGGTTGCAAGCTCTCCCGACATCGGACAGAGCTTAGCCAGTTGATAGCCCACAGAACCCCCTGAATCCTGATGCGATTGGGGCGGTGGGAACGGCGTTTCGTCCACTCCCCGACGTTCCTTGGGGTGCAAAAAAAGCAGAATCCCCTTTACCAACTGCGCTGCATCAAGGCCCGCCACCTGCTTCATCCGTTCATGATCCGGGTGCCCGATCCATGCACCGACGATGTATTTTGAACTGTAAGCCACCGCCCACGCATCTCGGAATCCCTGAGAGGTACCGGTTTTCACCGCCACCGGGAAGGGATATTCTAACGGTCCCATGCGAGTGAAAGTGGGCAACCGCGCCAGTGGATCGGAGAGAAAGAGCGTGATCTGCCGAGCCACATCTTCAGGGATAAGCTGCGACGGTGCCTCTTCATCATCGGTTTCAAACCAGCGCAACCCAAACGCTTTCCCATCGACCCCCAACACGCCATAAGCGGCGACGAGATCCTCCAAAGTGACGTAAAGCCCGCCAATTGCCAATCCAAGCCCATAAACGCTAGCAGATCTGTCGTCCTTTGCGAGTCCCAATTGTCGAAACAGATCGTATGTCTTTGCTAGCCCTACCGTCTTCAGGACATGAACTGCCGGGATATTTCGGCTATTGGCAAGCGCCTTTCGATAGAGCATCGGACCGAGATGGATGCTATACTGGCCTCTCGAATGCACCAGATTGAACGGCAGATCCGCCAATACACTGGCGGGGGAGAACGCCCCGGTTTCCATACCCAAAGCGTAGATGAAAGGCTTCAGGGTGCTACCAGCAGATCGCGGAGTTGTCGCATAATTGATGGCACCGGAGAAGTCTGTATCGGCGTAAAAATCTGAGCCCAGATAACTCCGTATCGCCCCTGTCTCGCGCTCTGCCACGATAACTGCTAGGTTGCCCGCACCGCGTTGACGGAGCTGCTCCATCGCTTCACCGGCAGTGCTATCCACAACTTCCTGAAGGGGAAGGTCCAAAGTAGTGAGTACCGGTTTCGTATAGGAATCGGTCCCATTCATCGTCTCTTGAAGGCGCAGAATGGCGTGATAACTGTGATACGGTCGCGATTCCTTAACGGGGATCTTCAAGGACTTTAGCTGGCGCTGGCTGATTGCGAGGTTGTCTGCATCGAGTGTCCCGTTCTTATGGAGCAGATTGAGAATCAGTTTTGCACGTTCAAACGCTTTTCGTCGTCCTTCAAATTGGTAAAGGTTCATTCTGCCCGGCGCTCTGGGGAGACTTGCCAATATCGCTGCTTCTGTCCAACTCAGATCTGCCAAAGGTTTCCGGAAATACCGCCTCGCTGCGTAGGCGACGCCGTGGATACGATTGCCTTGAGGAACAATCTTCAAGTAGTGCCGCAGCACGTTTTGATGGCCGTACTTTCGGTTGAGCCACACCGCCGTTCCCATTTCACACGCTTTTCTCCAGAGGGTTCGCTCACCGGGGCGTTGCAGTCGCGCCACCTGCATGGCAATCGTCGAGGCACCCTGCCGCGGCCCACCGCTGAGGTTATTCACCAATGCCCGAAGGAGAGAACGGAAATCGACGCCAAAATGTTCGTAGTACCGCTTGTCTTCGATTGCTAACAGGCATGCAACGATCCGTTCAGGTAAAACCGCTGGCGGATCCCAAAAGCCGAGTGGTGCGTCCTCGTCGGCAGTTCCCTCCGCTAAAAATGTCCCGTATCGATCGGTGAAAATTGGTGTCGCCGGCGGTGAAACCAATTTGCTCCTACCGTGGACTTCGTGCAGCAGCAGCAAACCGAACGCTGTTATCAGAAGACCTGCGATGATGAGGCTTTTTATGATGGGTTTGCGGTGTTTTGAGAGATCTGATTTCATGGCTCCGATTTTTTTACGCGAGTTACGGCATACGGAGTATGCCTATACTATTAATTGGGGTTATTTTACCACACCTGATTCAAATTGTGTAGATGTGCTGATTCCCTGTGTTGAAGCTGGGAATTAAATCCCACTCCATTCCATGAATTTCTACCTTGCCAATATGCAGCGAATCGTTTATACTTAACGCTTGAAAGAACCGTGCCATACTTCTTTATTCGGAAGGAACTTTTGATGACCGATCTCCTCGAATCTTTGAATCCCGTGCAACGTAAAGCGGTACAGCATACTGAGGGACCACTGCTCATCTTGTCAGGTGCGGGCAGCGGCAAAACCCGCGTGATTACCCATCGAATTGCCTACCTCATCCGGCACCACGGCGTTTCCCCATATAATATTCTCGCGGTGACGTTCACAAACAAAGCTGCGGAAGAGATGAGAACCCGTCTTGAAAATCTTATTGGGCCAAGTCCATTGTGGGTTGCAACCTTCCATTCGACGTGCGCTCAGATTCTACGTCGAGACATCCATCATCTCGGCTATGAACGCTCGTTCTCAATTTACGACACGTCCGATCAGCAAACCCTGATTAAGGAACTCATTAAGACACTTCAATTTCGACTGAATAATCCGGGACCCGTCATCGGTGAGATCAGTAGAGCTAAGAGTGATTTTGTCTCTCCTGAAGAGTACGCAAAGCGTGCAATAGGGTTTTTCGAGGAGTCCGTAGCACAGATCTATCCGATGTATCAAGACTTCCTTCGGACAAACAACGCACTCGATTTTGACGATCTAATCAAGTTAACAGTCGAGCTGTTCGAGGCAAACCCGAAGGTATTAGAGTACTATCAGGACAAGTTTCGGTACATCCTCGTCGATGAGTATCAGGATACCAATCGCGGTCAATATCTGCTTGTCAACGCGTTGGCACAGAAGCATCAGAATATCTGCGTCGTGGGCGACGATGATCAATGTTTACCTGCAGGAACGTTGGTTCAGACTCCCGATGGGCAGGCTCCGATTGAAAACCTACACTGGGAGGATAGCGTCGTTGCAGCAGCAGGTAGAGGGAAAACCCTTACCGCAGAAGTCAGCGGCATCCACCGAAAATGGTATGAAGGGAAATTAGTTAAAATTACCACCCAAAGTGGTGCGAGATTGCGTGCGACACCGAACCATGTTCTCTTCTCGCGCCTTAGTAACGCGCCGGATCTACATCATGTTTATCTAATGTTCAGACGGGACCGTGGTTATCGAATTGGTATTTCTAAGGGGACCCGTAGTGATGGATTCAAAGATCACCCCCTACAGACAGGAGTTCGTCAGCGGTGCGTACAAGAGAAAGCGGAGAAAGTATGGATTTTGAAAACCTGTCAAACTCGTACTGAAGCACAGATGTGGGAACAGTATTATGCCTTTGAGTATGGTATCCCCACAACTGTTTTCGATGTGGCTGGCCATGCTTCCCTGATGCAGCAGAATCAGATCAATTTCATTTATAAACATATTGATACAGCGTCAAACGCTAAACGTCTTATGCGCGAACTCTATCTATTCCACGACTATCCAAGCTATCGTCCGAAAGGTATTTCGGGGAATAAGTCTCCTGACCGACAGATTGTTAATTTCACGATGTTCAGCGATAAACGTGTGAGCCAGCAAAGTCCTTGGCATGCACACCGTGTTTCATTGAATACCACCGATCGTGAATTAGAAAAACAGTTGCAGTCGCAAGGACATTATACCAGAACGGGGAGCCGCAACACATGGCGGATTGAAAAGGTTCGCTTGGACTATGAGGAAACTCTCAAATTGGCGAACCAAATTGCTCACGCAGCAGGTGATTTAGAAATCCAGTCCGGCGCATTTTTGGTTGACAATCGAAAATACGATTTTCAGCCGGCGAGTCACATTCAACCCAAAATGTACTTGGCTATAGAACGTGATGGCGCCCTCGTTGAAGATCTGGTTGAATCGGTTGAATGGGAAGATTATCAGGGATATGTCTACGACATAGACGTTGATTGTCTACATAACTATATCGCAAATGGCATCTGCGTTCATAATTCAATCTACTCATGGCGTGGGGCGGACATCAACAATATCCTCGATTTCGAGGAGGATTATCCAGACACGACGGTCCTGCGCTTGGTGCAGAACTACCGTTCAACGAAAAATATCCTCGAAGCCGCATATCACGTCATCCGCAATAACCAGAAACGCAAGGAGAAGCAGATCTGGACAGAGAACAAGAAAGGGAGCGCAATCACCCTCCATGAAGCGACGGAAGACGTCAGAGAGGCGGACTATGTGCTGCGGCAGCTTAGAGAGTGGCGCGGGCGTGGGAGGAAATACGGCGACTGTGTAATCTTTTATCGGATCAACGCCCAATCCCGTACATTTGAAGATGCGCTGCGCGGCGCAAATGTCCCGTATCAGATAGTGGGTGGCATCCGGTTCTACGAGCGGATGGAGGTCAAGGACATCATGGCGTATATGCGGGTGATTGTCAATCCCGCCGACACGGTTAGCATTAAGCGTATCATCAATGTGCCGCGTCGAGGGATCGGCGTTGCGACGGTGCAAAAGATTGAGGATTTCGCCTACGAAGAGGGTATCCCTCTATTTGAAGCGATTCAGCGTGTCGGGGAGGTGTCAACACTCAACAATGGCGCGAAAAACAAGGTGCGTGGGTTCGCTGAATTGATCGCGTCGTTCAACGCAAATGATCCACCGTCGCGCACGGCGGAGGACTTAATAGATCGCACCGGCTATCTCCAAGCCTTGAGGAGCGAAGGCTCCATTGAGGCACAAACCCGCGAAGAGAACCTCCAAGAGTTAGTTGCAGCGGTTACAGAGTATGAGGAAAGCGAGACAGAGCCGACGTTGACAAGTTTCTTGGAAAAGATTACATTGGCTTCCGATATCGACAACATGGAGGATAAGAGCGATGTAGTGACAATGATGACGTTACACAGCGCGAAGGGGTTGGAATTTCCGATTGTCTTTATGGTTGGAATCGAAGAAGGGTTGTTACCCCATCAACGTTCTTACGACACCGAAGCCGAACTTGAGGAGGAACGGAGGCTCTGTTACGTTGGGCTCACACGCGCCCAGGAGCATGTTTACTTGACGTATGCCCGTTCGCGGCGGTTGTATCGGGATATCGATTATCGCATCCCCTCACGCTTCATCGAAGAAATTCCTCCCGAACTGGTCGATGAAGGTCCCTCCTACGAATCGCCTCGGCGCCCGGTGATTTCGTCTTACGATCCCGATGAACCCGATTTTGAGGAGGAGATTTCATTCCCTTACAACGTCGGAGACGTTGTGCATCACGCGCAGTTTGGGAGAGGAAAGATTACCGCCATCGATGGGTATGGATTTGATATGCGTATCACGGTGCGGTTTGAAC
>JAGWBT010000185.1:17415-19161 GCA_021295755.1 Candidatus Poribacteria bacterium | reverse complement strand
TCTTCGGATGGCTAACCTTGTTGATAGCACAATTCAACTCCTAAAGAATCCAAATCCTTTAGGTTTTGGAGTATGTCAACATCTTGACTGACGTTATCGGACAATCTCCACGAATCCTAAAATTAACGCAAAGTCGCTAAGACGCAGTGATTTCAAGATTCTTTCTTTGAGAGAAACCAAGCTTTGAAGAAAAAACTCGGTTTCTACTTGCACATCAGGTTCCGCGTTTCCCGTTTTCTCACTTTCTTCCCTTCCCACTTTCTCTTCTTTTCCCTCCTACTTGACGACAACCATTCTGCGGGTTTCGGTGTAATCGCCAGCACTCAGTGTATAAAAATAGACACCACTGCTGACCCGCTCCCCCTTTTCATTCCGACCGTCCCAATAGACCGCACGTTCACGGGTGAGGTAGTAGCCCACCGATTTGTGTCCAACATTGACTGTTCTGATTAAGCTGCCGGTCACATCGTAGATTTTGACAGTGACCGTTGACCCTTCCGATAGCTGATACGGTATCCATGTGTCGGGGTTGAACGGGTTGGGATAGTTGAGCAGGAGTTTGGTCTCTAGGACGTTCCGGTCCGCGATGGATAGGTAGTGGCGAACGCCGTGTGATTTGTTTGGCATCGCTTCTAACTCGGTCAAAGCCCGCTGTGCTGCAATTATTTCTTTGGCGGAAGATGGGATAGATTTGATGAGAGCTAGTTGGGAAGGTGCAGCGGCGTTTTGACTCAGATGCTCCGCGACGAAGACGAGGTCTAGGAGATTGACCACGCCATCTTTGTTGGTATCCGCCTGTGGGTTGCTAGGGGGTTGCTCACCGAAACTACTTGCGACAAGGATGAGGTCGAGGACATTAATGCGTCCATCAAGGTTGGCGTCGGGGTTGGGCGCAGCGGTGATGTGGAGGTCTGCCCAAAACGCCGAATCGCAAATTGTGGTTTCACCGGGGTCTGCTACCAATTCCAACAGTACAGGTTTACCAGCAAACTGAGCGAGGGAGATGCTACCGTCCGTCCAATCAAAGGTATCTTTGAAGATTTCAAAGTAAGTTTGACCGTTGAGACGGACTTGAAATAGCACGCCGCTGCTGCAACCTTTCACCAAGTCCGCTGAGAAGGAGAAGGTTGACGGCTCTTCGGGTAGCAAGAGCGGGAATTGGAATTCCCTCCTACAGAAAACGGACGTAGGGAGTGTACCCTCCGAATCATGACCCTCCGACCATTTACCCATGACATTTCACCTATCCATACACATGTCGCACCTCTGGTGCTACGGGTTACGACTTAGGCAATTTGAATCAATCGATTTCCATAATCAACACTTTGTGTCGAGATATGAATCTCGACCTACAGGAGCGCGGGAGACATACGTATTACCCCGGTGGTTTAGAAAAGATGGAACGGAGATCTCCGTTCTCTACTATCACACCGATCCAGCCAACCCATGCGCTACTTTATTGATCGCCTTAGCAGTATCCCGAATGTCGTCCTCGCTCATGTGCTCGTGGATGCCACGGACGGCGACGGTTCTCAAGCCCTCGACTGCGCCGGGCACCAGTTCGGGACCGTAATGGTATTCACGACTGATATACGGACTGTTAAACGGGAATTGGCTATCGCCGTAGGTGCGTCCTTTCGTCAGGAAGTCGCCACGCATATAGATTGGATCTTGGATGTAGTGGGCAGCCATCGAGACACCTTCGGCGGAGACAGCCTTGCAAAATTCATCGGGGTCGTGCCCGGT
>JAGWBT010000185.1:16769-17391 GCA_021295755.1 Candidatus Poribacteria bacterium | reverse complement strand
GGACAGGCTCAACACCGGGTGCGTCGGCAATCAGTTCAGAGAGCAACCTGCCGAGCGCGATGCGTCGCTCAACGACATCCCGTAGTTTCTCAAGTTGCGCCAAGCCGACAGCACCCTGCATCTCTGTCATGCGGTAGTTGGGAGCGAGGAAGGCGTGGTCACGTTCTCCCATGTATTGATAATCCCACCCTTTGTCTGAAAAGAGTTTCAGACGGATGTAGGTATCTTGATCGTTGGTCAGGATCATCCCGCCGTCCCCTGTGGTCATGTGCTTCGATTGTTGGAAACTGAAGCAGCCCATATGCCCAAATGTCCCGGCGTAGCGTCCTTTGTACTTCGTTGCGTGGGTCTGGCAGCAGTCTTCGATTAGGATAACGTTATGCTTTTCGGCGATTTTCACGACCTCGTCGATGTCGCATGGGTGACCAAACAGATGCACCAGAATAATGGCGCGGGTACGGTCGGTAATGTTCGCCTCAATGGATTCGGGGGTCATGTTCAGCGTCTTGGGGTCTACATCGGCGAAGACGGGTACGGCGTTCTGCATGAGAATCGGCATCACGCTGCCGGGATCGGTGATCGGCGCGGTGATGATTTCGTCGCCGGGGTTGGGATTGACGAC
>JAGWBT010000185.1:11980-16671 GCA_021295755.1 Candidatus Poribacteria bacterium | reverse complement strand
TGACTGCGCACCGCCTGAAGCAGCAGTTCCTCCTCACGTTCCCCGAATGGGGTACGTTCTGGGAAGGGTTCGGTTCTTACCTTTGGTCCACCGTGGATGGCGAGTTTTTCCATCTGTATCTCCTTAGATGAAATGTTGGGGGTCACTCGTATGTCGGCAATTGGAATCGGTCTGAGCCCTCAAAAGTCTCACTTCTGTATGTAACTCTTGATGGCTTTCCGTTCAACCCAACCTACGTGCTGTTGCACGATTTCTTAACATGAGCTATCGGCGATTTATTCCGTTTCGGCGGATGCGGGGCCACCTTCTGCGGCGGGTGAAGGGGAGATCGTGTCGGCGTATCCCCATTGACATATTGCTAGCACAATTAGGAGGAAAATGGGGCAAAACTTCATCATTTATGGTGAATTCTAAAAACAGATAGACATTTTCGCTCCCCGTGTATGGTAGGCGCTGTTTCCAACTGCGCCGATGCGGTGCGGGTGAAACCGCAACTACCGGGCTTGAGGGCAATGCGGTTCGGTTTGGGGTGTTTCATTAATTCTAAGATCCACTATAGATACCCTTACAATGTGTGAGCGGACAACTCTCCTGCAACGGTTAATCGTTGCTGACGGGTGAAAGTGCGTGGACATGTAAACCCTTCGCCGGTGGGACCCGCAATCGTCATCGCGAGGAATCCTTCACCATCAATCCCAGCGCAAGCGTAGGATGGTGCGTTCACAACGGTAACGTTGCAGTTCATCGCCTGTGTAAATTGCGTGATTCGTGCACTGTTGTTGGTGTGGAGCATTGCGGTATGTCCACGTCCCCCATCTGCTGCCAAGGCACCTTTCAACGCTTCATCAAAGTCGCTCACCCGAACCACCGGAAGCACCGGCATCAGGTATTCATCAACAACAAAGGTGTGGTCGGCGGGGACTTCAACGACGACGGAAACCGTCCCTGTTGTCGCCCGTATGTCTGCTGCGTCAAGGATAACGCTCGCATCTTTACCGATGTAGTCGATGTTGGGATCGCCATCTTGGATGACAACATTTTCGACAGCCTGCCTCTCGCGCGGATTGGTCAAGTAACCGCCGCTGTTTTGCAGCTCACGGATAACTTCATCAGCGACAGAGTCAACGACAAAGAGGGCTTTTTCGCCGATGCAGAGTAGGTTGTTGTCAAAGCTGTTTCCGATGATGACCTCCTTCGCTGCTTTCGCCAAGTCTGCGGTTTCGTCGATAATTGCTGGCGGGTTGCCGGGTCCCGCTGCGATCGCTTTCTTGCCGCTGGTAAGCGCGGCTCTCACAACGCTGCCGCCGCCTGTGGCAACGACCATCGCGATATCCGCGTGGTCCATAATTTCCTTCGCCCGCCGCAGTGTCGCGTCTGAAACGGCGGTGAGCATATTGGGCGGTCCTCCTGCTCTGATAACTGCTGCGTTGATGACCTGCATCGTCTCCTGCGTGCATCGCTGCGCATTCGGGTGTGGACTGAACACAATCGAATTTCCAGCTGCGAGCATAATGATTGCGTGGTTGATGACAGTTGATGTCGGATTTGTGGTCGGCGTGATTGAATTAATCACACCAAAGGGAAGATACTCCACAAGCAGCAATCCGGTATCTCCGGTTGTCGCTTCCGAGCTCAAATCTTCCACGCCGGGCGAAAGGTTTGCCCCACCATCATTCTTCATCACCTTATGCTCGACAACTCCCATTTTGGTGTCTTCGACGGCAATTTCTGCGAGAGATCTTGAATGCTCAAGTGAGGTTTGCCTAATCGCTTCAATGATTTCCCGACGCTTGGCAAAGCCGAGCTTCACGAATTCCACCTGTGCGGCTTTGGCAGCGGCAATCGCTTGTTCTACGGTAGCAAAGATTCCCGTGTCGGACGCACTAGTAGCTGCGGGTTGAGGTGTTGTTGTTGTCAAACGTTGCCCGTCACTCTGAAGATTCCTGATGACCTGCGCAACAATCTCCTCAATCTGTGATTCGTTGATTTCTGCCATACGGACCTCCTTAATCTATGATACGGCTACGAAATTCGGGCTTCTGGCACGAATTCTCGATCTATGTAGGACAGATCGACTGAGCGCCTGCCTTGAGCTAGCCGAACGGTTTGGGATGACAGTTATCCACGAGTCAACATATTTTCAACTTCTGCGTGTGGACGCGGAATGACGTGCACAGAGATTAATTCACCAACAACCTTTGCGGCTTCAGCACCTGCTTCCACTGCGGCTTGAACCGCCCCAACATCACCACGAACCATGACGGTGACCAAACCACCGCCAATCTCTTCTTTGCTAACCAGTGTTACGTTGGCGGCTTTGACCATTGAATCTGCTGCTTCGATTGCACCGACTAAACCTCTTGTTTCAATCAATCCTAATGCTTCGCCCATGTTATTTTCCTCCTAAGTTGAATTGCCACTTTGAAATGTCTTTCATTGTAACAAGATCGGCGACGCTTATCAAGGAAAAAATCCGCTATATGACGATAGGTTTCAAATAGAACCGCTCACGCCTGTTGATTAGGGTCATTTAATTCTTCTGTAACTCGATCCCCCGGTCAAGGTTACGGCGCGGAGACCAGATGCCCCGCCTACGGATTCGGGTCATTCCGATAGATTAAAAACCCTTGACAAGGATTTCTTGAGATGCTATGCTTTGTCTCTGTTTCCGTCAAAAGCTATTGTGGTATGGCACTGTCTAATCTATGCCACGGCTCCATCCGACAATCAACAAGCATCAATTAACCGCTGGAGGGCACTGACCAACAATGCCTAAAGAAGCAATCAGCTTTGCAGCTGTCGAGACTTTAGAGAAGCAGATTCATCAAAATCGAGAAGATATTAATCTACTCAAACAAGAGATTCAACGGTTACATACAGAATTGGGGCTTTCATCAGATCCCGATGAGTTTGAAGCCCAGTTAAGCAAGGAGGAAGTTCTCGAATTTGGGACCCTTGGTGACGGTGTGGTCAAAGGAAAGATTAACTGGATGAACCCGTATCTCATCAGCATTACAACCTCCGGAGAAGCTCCTGCGTCAGAAGTTTTAATTTTCAAGCATGCCCTCTGCTATATTCGCAAACCGGAAGAAAAATCGATTCCTCGTCGGGGCATGTACGTTTGAAGGGATCGTAGGTACAAAACAGTATCAGGCATGAAACATAACTTTACGCCCAAATTACGCAATACGCATTAGGTTTTCGCTTATGTTAAACTTCCGCTCAATCGATCCGCTCATAGAATTAGCCTTCGCAGAGGATATCGGTATTGGCGATATTACGACCGAATCCACAGTTTCCGAATTGCAGCAAGGGGTAGGCACAATCCTCACCGAGACTGAAGGCGTAATTGCTGGGCTGCCGATTGCACAGCGTGTTTTTGAAAAGCTTGATCCGGATCTTAATTTCCAGATGCTTGTCGCTGACGGCGATTGCGTCGGATGCGTAACACCAATTGCGACGGTGGAAGGGAGCGCGAAATCTATCCTTACCGGTGAACGTATTGCGCTCAATTTTCTGCAGCGCCTTTCGGGGACTGCTACATTAACCACACAGTTTGTCGCTGCTACAGCCCAATACGATGTTAAAATCATTGATACTCGAAAGACCACCGCCGGCTGGCGAGTTCTGCAAAAGTACGCAGTTCGCCTCGGCGGCGGCCATAACCACCGCTTCGGGCTTTACGATGGTGTGCTGATCAAGGATAATCACATTGTCGCTGCTGGGGGAGTTGCAAAGGCAATCGAACAAGCTCGGTCGGTTGTGCCTCACACAATGAAGATCGAAGTTGAGGTTGATACACTCGACCAAGTCGCAGAAGCGCAGGCGGCAGGCGCGGACATCATATTGCTCGACAATATGCCGGTCAATTTTATGAAGGCTGCTGTTGGAGAAATTGATAAGGACGTTCTCACCGAAGCATCAGGGGGCATTACATTAGATCAGGTCGAAGCCGTTGCGGCAACAGGTGTAAACCTTATCTCCGTTGGTGCGTTGACGCATTCAGCGATGCCGTTGAATATTCGCTTGGACTTGGAGATTAAGTAAATATGGTAGATTTTAGAATTAATATGATGAGCTGCAAGGGAGCAACACTGATCCAACCCTCTATTGCATTTGAATCTGAATACCTATCAATGGCAGAAGAATTTTGGGCGAAAGAATCTTGGGTAGCAGGTGAAAACCGATTCCAAAACGATCGTGATCTTATCGAAAACAGTTTCCCTGCCTATATTCGCCGCCTTGATGAAGAAAATCAAAACAGCGGACTCAAGCCCGGTTACGTCCCAAGTACTACATTCTGGCTTATGACAAATGACACTCAGATTATCGGTGAAAGCCGGCTCCGTCATTGGTTGACGACATCTTTGGAACATGAGGGTGGCCACATCGGATATGTGATTCGCCCCTCGGCACGACGGAAAGGATACGGGACACGCATACTTGCGTTGACACTGGAAAGAGCCAGAGATTTAGGACTGAATCGCGTGTTGCTGACTTGCGATACCGATAACATTGGTTCTGCACGCGTCATTGAGCAAAATGGTGGCAAGTTGGCAAGCCAAGGGATTTCAAACAGTTCCGGGAAACCGATTTCTCGGTATTGGATTGATTTTTGACCTACTCCCAACCCTCAAGGATTGGGATTCTCGCATTGCTTTGAGAATATCCGTCTCCCGTATAGACACACG
>JAGWBT010000185.1:7637-11659 GCA_021295755.1 Candidatus Poribacteria bacterium | reverse complement strand
AACGCAAAACCGTGCTAAAGCAATCTGTATCCAAAGCACAAATGCTTGGGCTTTAGACCTAAAGGATTTTTTGGTAAAAGCCCTCATTGCCCTGAAGTTTGCTATGTCAAGCCTGCATCCTATAGTAACCCTTGGTGCTAGTTAGTGAGAAAGTCGTTTCCACATTGTTCAAGTCGCTTTGAACCCCGATTTATCGGTGAGTTCATTGATTCATTAGTCGGTTGGTTCATTCATTTTCCGGACGTTCCACCCTTCGGATACACATGTCGCCCCTCTGGGGCTTTAGGGTCTTTGTTTATCCGTGTACTATAGACATGTCGCCCCTCTGGAGCTAAATGAACCGATTAACCAATGGTTTTGACGTTTCACGCATCACATTATCAACAGCTGCAGACTAGCGCCATTGGTTAAGACTCCAATCCATCAATTCAAAGTTGGCACACCAATCTGCTTTGAAACAGGTATGTACCAAGGAAACAGTGTATGAAGGAATTCGTTAGCAGATCGCTCAATCCGAAAAATTTCGCTCGTGGCATACTTATTTTTATTCTATGCACAATTATTGGATTATATCTTAGCTTTTTACGGAGCGATACTGCGAATATCGGGGTTGTCTTACGCTCAATGGACGGGAGATTTTTACTTCTCGCAGCGCTTTTCATGTTCTGCGATTGGTTATCAGGCGGTGCACGTCTCTATATTTTTGTGCGGAAGATGTCACCGCACGTGACATTTCTGCACGGTCTACGAGCCAATTTGGCAACCATATGTATCGGAGGAATCACACCCTTTCAAACTGGGGGCCTTGGGCATCTTTATATTTTTAATCGGGCGGGTGTCCCGTTCTCAGGAACTGTGACCACCGGCGTCATCAGCTTCATTGGCACACTGACGTTTCTTATGCTTTCGACAGGGTATGTTGTGCAGCGTGCGCCCGACTTTCTTCCCAAAGCGATTACGCTTGTCAGTCAATATAGCCTGTTGATGTTTGCGCTTACCCTTTCTGTCTTTCTCATTTTGCTCATCAAACCAGAAACAATATTGCTTCCTCTGACCCGTATCCAACTGCCAGAACGACGTGGCTTTCGACTTGCTGCAAATCTCCTGGACCGCCTGATTCTCACCCTCGAAAACGTGATTGGGGAGCACAAAGCATTCACTCGTATGTTTGTCACTGAACATAAATTAGTCTGCCTGTTGAGTTTCGTTTTTACGATGGGTATTTATATGAGTCGGTTCGTCGGTGGTTATGTTGTTGTTCGCGCCTTGGGAGGAGACGCTCCTTTTTGGCATGTCATTGCGGTCCAAGTAATAATCAGTTTTGTGACCATATTCGCCCCTAGCCCGGGCGCAAGTGGCATTTCAGAGTTTTTAATTGCGATTCTGATGAAGCCACTCCTCGTCTCCGGAGGAATTGCCGGAGCAACTGGCCTGTATGCCCTAATCACACGATTCTTCACAACCTATTGCGGCGTCGCGGTTGGAGGCATTGTTTTGATGTCGCAATTGACGAAGGACCTCCGACATCGAAAAGAAAATGAGGAAATCGAGGAATAAACTCACGCGGAGTTTATGAGTCCGTTTACGCTCTACTTATGAAGGCTTATGTCACCGGTGGCACAGGTTTCATCGGCAGCCATCTGGTCGAGCACCTTGTCGATCAAGGCTACCATGTCACCTGCTTAATCCGTAAAACGAGCAATCTGCGTTGGCTCGATCATCTCCTTACATCGAAATCGTCGCAGGTCGAACTGGTCATTGGTGATTTGCACGACTTCGATGTTCTGGTGGAGCATATTCGAGGTGTTGATTTGGTTTTTCATCTCGCCGGTTTGACCAAAGCGCCGGACGCTGCAACCTATGACCGAGTCAACGCTAAAGGAACAAAGCGTCTCATTGAAGCGTGTTTAGGTGTACAGACAAGTTTAGATCGGTTTGTCTACTGCAGCAGCCTCGCTGCAGTTGGTCCAAGTCGCGACGCAACACCGAACACGGAAGATGTTACCCCGCAGCCACTAACGGATTACGGAAGCAGCAAACTCAAAGGCGAGATGATTGTNACAGTTATTCGTCCACCGGCGGTTTATGGACCGAGGGATGCAGACATCTTTCTCTTTTTTCAGATGATTAATCGTGGAGTGATACCAATCCTCGGTGATGCCGATAAACTGTTGAGTTTGGTGCATGTGAAAGACTTGGTAGCAGGTATTTATACTGCTGCTGCATCCGAGCGTGCAATCGGCGAGACCTATTTTTTGACAGATGGTGATATTCATACATGGAGGGGGATTGAGCGCGTAATTGCTGATGCACTGGAAAAGCGTCCGATTAAGCTGAAGGTGCCGTTTTTCTTGTTGGATTTTATTTCAATCTTTGCGGAGGCTGCAGCGAAAATTACGCGCCAAACTCCAACTTTGAATCGCCAAAAAGTCCAAGATCTGAAGCAGCGATTTTGGATCTGTGACAGCACAAAGGCACAAAAGGAACTCGGCTATCGCCCAACCTATACCCTTCAAAACGGGATTCAGGGAACGGCAGATTGGTATCGGGCGAATGGTTGGCTCTAATTGTGCATCAGTTCATTGGTGTCCGACCTACGAGGGTCATAGAAAAAGAAAGTGTAAAACGCTAAGAGAAACCGAATTTTGAAAAAACTCGGTTTCTGTTGGATGATTTCTTAACATGAACCACAACCTATAATTAATTCTAAGGAGATAAAATTATGGCAACAACAATTGATCCACAGAGTACAAAAATTGGCTGGGTTGGTACAGGCGTGATGGGACGCTGGATGTGTCAACATATCATGGACCTCGGGTATTCAGCGACGGTCTACAATCGAACCAAAGCAAAAGCGCAACCGCTGCTTGATGATGGAGCCTCATGGGCAGATTCACCGAGCGAAGTTGCCGCAGCGTCCGATGTTATCTTCAGCATCGTCGGGTTCCCGCCCGATGTACGTGAAGTCTATCTCGGCGATAATGGCATTTTGAAAGGCGCGAAGTCTGGCAGTTTGATTGTTGACATGACAACCACTGAGCCTTCGTTGGCGCAAGAGATTTACGCAGCAGCGAAACCGTTGGGTGTCTCTTCGATTGATGCTCCGGTTTCCGGTGGCGATGTTGGTGCACGGGAAGCGCGGCTTTCCATTATGGTGGGCGGCGATGCCGATGCCGTTGAAACGGTCATGCCCCTCTTTGACGCGATGGGCGGTAATATCGTGCATCAGGGCGGCGCGGGCGCAGGACAGCACACCAAGATGTGTAACCAAATCACGATCGCTGGAACGATGGCCGGTGTCTGTGAAGCATTGCTGTACGGGTACAAAGCAGGATTAGACTTGGAGACGATGCTCTCGTCGATCAGCGGAGGCGCAGCTGCCTGTTGGTCGCTTGATAACCTTGCCCCTCGCATTCTCCAACGTAACTTTGACCCCGGCTTCTTCGTCGAACACTTTATCAAGGACATGGGTATCGCGCTTGATGAAGCCAAGAAGATGAACCTCAGCTTGCCCGGACTCGCCCTTGTGCATCAACTGTATCTCGCTGTCCAAGCTCAAGGCCATGGGCGCTTAGGGACGCAAGCACTTATGCTCGCTCTGGAGCAGATGTCGAGTACGGAGTTGAGTTAGTTGATCACCGGCTTCAAAATGGCATATATACACAGGAGAACCCGATGGCAAGGCAATTGAGAATGGTTCGACCCAATTTGGATGGATTGCCCCAAATGGAGATTCCGGAGGGGTATGAAATCCGCACCTACCAAGAGGGGGACGATGTACACTGGGCAAACGTGATCAGCGACTCGTTTGGTGGTGAACGCACGGCTGAAGATGCCCGCCGCGATATTATGGATCGCGATGTGTTTGAGCCGGAGGGGCTCTATTTTGCGACCTATTGGGGCACGCCGGTCGGTACGACATGCGCGTGGAAAGATACGCTCGATGAGACAGAGGTTGGCATTGTCCACATGGTTGGCGTCCATTCTGCCCACACGGGACATAAGCTCGGTAGATGTGTAAC
>JAGWBT010000185.1:0-7568 GCA_021295755.1 Candidatus Poribacteria bacterium | reverse complement strand
GGCTTCCTGCCGGTCTATGTCGATGTCACGCAACCAGAGCGCTGGCGAGAGATCTTCAAGAAACTGGGCTTGCCGGCTATGTCGGATCAATCAGAGAATATTAAAGCCGAAATTTCTGATGAAATGTGGGCGAAGGTCCAACAGTGAGCTGCTGATAATTGGAAGTTGAGACGCCTGTGTACTCCCTGAAGAACGATGCGCTTTGCTCGGATTGATCTAGTTCTCATTCCTATCCTCACGATCGGTTTCGCACTCCGAATCGTTGGGCTTAGTGTCGGTTTGCCTGATCACCCCGATCCACGTGAACCGCTGATTGCACAGGACATTCTCAACCTTATCCATCTTGAATCCCCACCTCAGATCTATAATTGGCCCGGAACCGCTTGGTTCTACTTAGTTGCGTTGATCGGTGTGGTTTTAGAGACGTTTGGATTAGAACTGACAGTTGCTCAGGTCATCTGGTTAGGTCGCTTTATAAACGTTCTGCTGTCAACAGCGACTATCTGGTTGACATATCAGGTTGGGACTCAGTTTTACAGCCGTCCTATTGGCCTGATAGGTAGTGGATTGCTTGCCGTAGCAATGCTACATGCAACGAACGAGTCTCGCTTTGCACTGGTCGACATTCCCGCTACCTTCTGTGTAGCCCTGCTGCTCTGGTGCTGTGCAAAGACACAAGCTGTCACATTCCGTCGCGTTGTTTGGCTGAGTGTTATCGTAGGAATCGGCTTCGCCGTTAAGTTCACAACGATTTTCGCAGGCTTATCCGTCGTTGCCCTTCTGTTCTTACGAGCAGAGCATTTTCGGGCTTCGGATTTCTTCTTGAAATTGGCAACAATCGTCGGGGTTGTAGGAGCGGCGTTCACGATAGTCTGCCCATATTGGCTGGTTGATCTCTTTTCCGCGGAGTGGAACCTGTTCTTCGATGCCCTTCTCTATGAATCTTCGCACTATCAAAAAGGGCACTTTGGGCTGTTTGCAACCGGTGAAATCAACTGGTTCAATCGGTTTACCTATCTGTGGACGCTTCTGCGGTGGGGGCTGGGCACGCCGTTGACGTTGCTGGTAATCGTCGGGACCGTGTTGGCGATAATTCAACGGAAAGATGCGGATAAAATTCTCCTTGCCTTTGTGATACCCTATCTGTTATTCATCGGTTCGCACAAGCTAAAATTTGTCCGTCATCTGCTGTTGATCTATCCGGTGTTGACACTATTCGCGGCGGGCTGTATAGATGGGGTGAGCACCGCACTCTCCAGATGGAATTGGGATCGCCGAAATCCGATTCTAAAACAGTGGATAACCCTCATCTTCTCTGCCACCATTCTGGGCGGGGTGGGTGTGTATTCGTTGATTTACACCGCTGCCTTTGCCAACGTTGCGAGATCTGTCCCGACAACTGTCGAGGCAAAGGAGTGGATAGAATCGAATATCCCACCGGATAAGGCGATTGAACGTGAACCTGAAGTATTGTTTGATTGGGTTATGCCAAAATTGGGCAGAGAAGCCTATGGAGAAGGCGCAGAGTGGGTCGTTGTCTCAATGCCAAATGCAGAGGTTTTTCTAAACTACGCCGCAAATCCATCACACTATTCTGCAATCGATTGGTATCCGCTAGAATCGGTTGATACGGAAGCAACGGGAGAATTCTACGAGCGAGTTTTCGGGAAATCGGGTCGGTATACTCTCGTACAACGTTTTCAGCGTCAACCCCGTTTTCTCGGTATTCCGATCTCGGATCATGACGCGCCTTTTCCGATACGGGCGTTGACGCATCCGGAGATACGAGTTTATCGACTGCAGAAATTTCACTAATCAGCGACCCACATCGGATAGCCCCCTCTTATTCCCTACTAGTGCTAGAAGAATCAAACCTTTTGCACCTTCCTTCCCCGTGTGGTAGAATATTCCCGCGCACAACATAATACCCTGCAAAAAAGAGATTATAAAATGACAAACGACGAAATCGGTGAAGTGTTCAGGAATATCGGGAATCTGCTCCAAATCAAAGGCGACGACTCCTTTCGTGCCAGAATCTACGATCGAGCGGCGGAGACAATTGACGAACTCTCGGTGGATCTGCATAGATTGGCAGAGGAGGGAACGCTTCGCTCAATTCCGGGAATCGGCAAAGCGATTGAACAGAAAATTATCGAAATGCTGGAGACAGGACGGTGCCGCTTCCATGATAACCTGATCGATGAGATGGGACCCGATGTGCTAGACCTCATCGCCATTCGGGGGGTTGGCGTAAAAACAGCGGGACGATTTTATAATGAGCTGGGCGTAAAGGGCCTGAGCGATCTCCGAGCAGCAATTGATGCAGATCGGCTCACGCAGATGAAACGGATGGGTGCTAAGACAATTGCATCTATTGATGAGGGGTTGCGGTTTCTCGAAGCGCAGAGAAAGCTGCGCCCGCTCCGACAGATTTTACCGATTGCGGCTGCTGTCTTTGATGCACTTAAAAATTGTCCAGATATCAAGCGGCTGGACTTCACCGGAGATTTTCGCAGGCACGAGGAGATGTTACAAAGCCTTGAGCTAGTCGCGGAATGCGGCAGTGCACAAGCGATTGTTGAAGTGTTGTCCGAGGTAAAAGGTGTGGTATCACCAGCGATAGAAGATAATGTCTGCGTCGTTGCTTCTGTAGATAGGGGATTTCCGTTGCGGGTTTACTGTACCAGTGCAGCAGAATATGAAGCAACTTTAGTCGTAACAACGGGTGCGGACGCGCACCAGACTCAATTCAATCAAATCGCTTTATCTCAAGGTATTGAGCCAATAGGTGAACCGCTGCCCGATTGGTCAAAAAACAGGACGGAAGCCGATATTTATGGTCAACTTGGATTGCCGTTTATCGTTCCTGAACTACGAGATAACGCGGATTCGCTTGAGGCGGCATCCGCGGATAATCTACCAACCCTTATTGAGCAGAGCGATCTACGGTGTGATTTGCACATGCACACTGATTGGAGCGATGGACGGGGTACAATTCGGCAGATGGTAGAGACCGCGGCATCACTTGGGCATGAATACATCGCCATTACTGATCACTCCGAATCCTCACGGGTTGCCAACGGCTTAACGCCTGAACGGTTGTCGTCACAAATCCAACAGGTTCGGGAAATCAACACAGAAGTCGATGGGATGGAAGTGCTTGCAGGTTCAGAGGTCGATATCCGGAAAGACGGCAGCCTTGATTTCCCTGACGAACTCTTGGCGCAGCTTGACATTGTTATAGCAAGCGTCCATGAGGGGTTGTCAATGAGTGAATCGGAGATGACCGACCGCATTATTCGCGCAATCGAAAATCCGTATGTCACTATCATCGGACACCCAACAGGCCGCCTGCTAGGGCGACGTCCGGGATATGCAGTCAACCTTGAAGCAGTGATCGACGCAGCGGCAGCGCACGGTGTCGCATTAGAGATTAACGCTGCACCCAGCCGACTGGATCTTGAACCGAGTTCTGTACGGCAGGCGCGTGATCGCGGCGTCCTATTGTCGGTCAATACCGATGCGCATTCAATCCCTGACTTAGAGCGTGTTCTATTCGGGATCAACGTTGCCCGGCGCGGTTGGCTGGAGAAAACTGATGTTCTCAACACCTATTCGCTGGCAACGGTGAAAGAGATGATGGCTGGACGAGTGAGGGGTAGCGAATAATCCTCGCCTATCACAATAACGATGAAGATTCAAATTAGAAATCAAATCTTTGACATTGATGAGACAACGCTATATGACTGGATAAAGCTAGGGCGCGTACCGCGGGATGCTTTCGTATGGTCCGAAACGCTCACCGATGGCCAATGGCTGCCTGTCACCGAACTCCCGCCGGCTCGGAAACTGTGGGACCTTGACAACGATTCAGAACGTACAAACGTTGATCAATCAGATAACAGCAGCGCCGAGTTAAAATCAGGTCGAGGTTTTCTCAAGTACCCAAGAAGATTACCTGTGGTCGCCATTTTTCACCCACTCGAACTTCGGTTGATAGCGTCTGCCCAAGACTTGGGTCCCCTGATTCAGTTTGGGGCTTACTCTTATCACTTAATTGTAGAAGATGGGGAATACTGGCGCCTGTTAACAAGTACCTTTTTGCACGCCCATGCCTTGCACCTGCTCCTGAATATGGGCATACTGTTCCTCCTCGGCAGCTTGTTAGAAGGGGTGTACGGCAGAACCCGGTTTTTGTTTTTCTATCTGATTTCAGCTATCGTAAGTAGTGTTGCCAGTTTGCCTTTTGTTCAAAATGCCCTTGGGGTTGGGGCATCGGGTGCCGTATTCGGGTTGATTGGCGTTGCTGTCGCTTTGGGCATCCGTTACAAGGATCGGCTTCCAAGAAGGCTGGGACGGATTCTCGGCTTACGACTGCTCCCATATATTGCGATTGACATTCTTCTTGGATTCTTTATTTTCCCCCATTTCAACTATAACGTCAACAACGCCGCTCACCTCGGCGGACTGTTCGCAGGGTTTGTTGGCGGGCTAGTCCTTACGCCAGAGATTTTTAGCTATCGTGGACGTGAAAAAAGGATTGTGGCAGGATTGACAGCGGTGCTTGTGGCTTTGACAATCGCAAGCGGTGTTATGCCGGTCCTACATGCCGTCACCGATTCAAGGGAAACGGCTGAACGTCAGGTTGATAGGGTGTCCCCCGCTGACTTAACCGATTATATCAAGAGTCACGAGCAGATAATCCTAACACGCCCTTATGATCCCAATGCCTACGCGATTCTTGAAAACCTTTATATCGAAGCATTACAAACTTTTCCGGATGACGCGTCTTGGACACACAAACTTAAACAGTTCTACGAAAAAGCGCTCCAAGCGGATCCAGACAACCCTGTTTGGAACAATAATCTGTTATGGGTTTACCAAGCAACAGCTTTCGAGGGTCCAGATGAGAAAACGGACCTGACAGACTATATCGAACTGTGTGAAACGGTTGCAGATAAACGGGGTTACAATCAGCCCCTGTATCAAAACTTGGAATATTTTTACACGCGTGCCAAGGGGCTTGCCCCTCAAGAAGGGAGATTTTGGGATCGTAAGTTGGAAGTTTTTTATCAAGGAGCCATCAAAAAAGACCCTGAAAATGGAACATGGAATAATAACTTGGCATGGCTCTACGTCGAGCAGCAGACCAACCCGCAAAAGGCAGTTGAACTTGCGCTGAACGCGGTGAAACAAGCCCCGACGGAAAAAAACTTTCTAGATACCCTTGGCTGGGCATATTATCGGAATGGGCAGTATCGGAAAGCACTTCGTGCTTTTGAGCAAGTTGTTGCAAGCCCCATAGCAACTGAGGAGGACTTCAAGGCTCAGGAAAGCGGGTGGAAAGGTATTACGGAACTAGTTCAAGCCGAGAAGTCTCCGCAAGCGTTGCGAAACTTCACTCCGGTGTTCTTGAAATTTTATGAACGGTTGTCTCACCTATTTCCAGAGAATTCTGCGAATCGGGCAAAACTTGATGCGGTCTTCGATCTCTTTCAGCAAAGGGTTTACGGACGATAGCATTTCACAGCAGAGGCATTTGGCCCTTTTGATAGTAGGTCGAGGTTCATTTATCGACACAAAACTATCGTTTTTGGGAAATCGACCTACGGGTTATTAGGTTCTGTTGACATTTAACAAATGGAACGGAGATCTTCGTTCCTTACGAAATATACGCGCTTCTACGTTCCGCTTCGTAGGGAACAACGATCGTTGTTCCCTACCAACCATTGTCTTTTTTTATAAATATATCGTCCTGCTGGCTATGGGTCGGGCAAGATGCCCGACCTACGGAGAGGGGATGTTGTTAGGTTTCACGGTTTCCCGTTCAACCCACCCTACGTGCTGCCAAATGTCAACACGCCCTAGCAACTTGCGTGAATCTATGGTTCAACACAGCAGGTTGTAGAGAATGAGCAGGAAGGGGGTTTTATGTGTCATGCTCGACAGCTGCTTCGTAGTCCTTCAGTTTATACTGTAAGGAACGCAGGCTAATCCCCAAAATCTCGGCTGTTCGGGTGCGGTTCCCCTCCATTCTGTCAAGGGTTTTGAGGATTAATTCCTTTTCCATCTCCTTCATTGTAAGGCCGACGGGTACATTTTCGGCTTCACGTTGGCGGGTGGATTGAATCTCTTCCGGGAGATGTTTTGGGAGAATTACATCGCCTTCTGCGAAGAGGGCCGCTCGCAGAATGGAGTATTCCAGTTCTCGTACGTTGCCGGGCCAATCGTATTGCATAAAAAGTTCCCTCGCCTTTTGGCTGATCAGCCGCGTAGGTTGATTGTGGGCTTTACTGTGTTTTTGCAGGAAATACTCTGCCAATATCAAGATATCCTTCTGACGGGCTCGTAATGGGGGCAGATGGATTGGAATCATATTCAAACGGTAGTAGAGGTCCTGACGAAATGTTCCTGCTTCAATTGCTTGCCGCAAGTCTTGATTAGTCGCCGCAATGATTCGCACATCAACACGGATTACTTTTGTCCCACCCAGCCGTTCAATTTCTCCTTCCTGTAGGGTGCGCAACAGCTTGGATTGCAACTCAATCGACATATCTGCAATTTCATCCAGAAACAACGTGCTGCCGTGAGCGCGCTCAAATTTCCCAATCTTCTGGTAAGTTGCGCCAGTAAAAGCCCCACGCTCATGCCCGAATAGTTCGCTCTCCAGCAGATGATCCGGAATAGCGGCACAATTGACGACCACCATCTCCTTTTCTCTGCGCGAACTATTTTGGCGAAGTGCACGAGCAACTAACTCCTTCCCTGTACCGCTCTCCCCTTGGACTAACACCGTCGAGTCTGTATCCGCAATCTTTTCGATAATCTTTAAGACTTCGAGGATGGCAGGGCTTTCCCCCACGATTTCCTCATAGTTGTGGATGAGTTCGTCCCTTGTACTGTGCTCGATGGTGCGTTGGTGTTCTAACGCTTGGTCAACCTTTTGTGTAATATGCTCTGGTTGAAAGGGTTTTTCTAAGAAATCGTATGCGCCTTGCTTCGTCGCTTCGACAGCGCGCTGGATTGTGCCGTGTGCTGTCAACATGACCACAAGTATACCGGGGTACTTTTGGTGGATGTGTGTAAGCGTTTCGATTCCATCCAAGCGCGGCATCTGGATATCCAAGAGCACTAGGTCCGGCAGATCCTGATCGATTAACTCAAGGGCATCACACCCATCGGTAGCAGTTATCACCTGATAGCCCTCCATTTCGAGCCGATCCTGTAAGATCAGGATGGTGTCAGGTTCATCATCAATGATAAGGATTTTCTCTTGCTCGTTCATCTGGAATACCGTCTCACGCTGGAGTAATAGTATTTTAACTTAAGTGAGCTCACGATTGAATGGGTGATACTGGCGATTAACACCCGCGTTTAATATAAAAAAAAGGCAGCACATTGGCTGCCTTTAAGAATGTATCAAAACTTCTATGGTATATTTTAGAATTACTTAGACACTTCCAATGCACAGGCAACCCCCTAAATCCCCCTTATCAGGGGGACTTTTGGAAACTTCGCGAAGGCGGGAGTTATTGGTAAATGTCTACTTATTTATCTAATTCACCATA
>JAGWBT010000184.1 GCA_021295755.1 Candidatus Poribacteria bacterium | reverse complement strand
TAGTCCATCCGACGGCGGCTTTAGATATTCAGTGTAGCTTCAAAACCTGTTTTCAAACAATAGCGCTACGGGGAATCGAACCCCGGTCTGATGGCTGAGAACCACCTGTCCTAACCCCTAGACGATAGCGCCATTAGATGGCTGCCGGGGAAGGACTCGAACCCTCGTAACATGGGCCAGAACCATGCGTCCTACCATTAGACGACCCGGCAAAACCAATGGCAGAATTATAACAGGATATTAGCTGCCTGTCAAGGATTTTGTCTAGACTTTTTTGTTTGACGGATAGCGCTAGCTATGCTATTATGCTCACCATATCAAGGAGGGAGGCGCTACATGGCTGATAAAAGGAAAGTCCTTATTACAGGGGCGTCAGGATATATCGCAAGCAGAAGTTTACCCACCTTTCGTGAACGGTATGAACTGGTGCTGCTTGATGTCAAAACGACGAACCGAGCGGGCGAGGAGGTCGATGGAATTGAGATTGCGGACTTGACCGACCCGGACCGAGATAAATACCGCGCCTATTTCAAAGGCGTTGATGCGGTCATTCATTGCGCCTTTAAGGGCGGTAGCTTTGAGAACGAATTAACCAACGTCCAGATGGCGTACAATCTCTATCAAACCTGTCTTGAGGAGGGCGTGGGTCGCGCGGTTGTCTGTAGTTCCAATCATGCGGCGGATTACTATGAAAACCTAATCTGGGGAGACAAGTGGGATGTGGTGACACCCGATATGCGTCCGTTATCCGATAACTTCTACGGCTGGGCGAAAGAGACCTATGAGCATCTCGGTTTTGTGTTTGCGACAGGGCACGTCGATGGGAAAAAACTGGAAAACGTGCAGGTCCGTATCGGTGCGCCGCGCGAGACGATTCTTGATGCCGCGGATCCAAAGGACCTGAAGCACATCCATCGGGAACTTGGTGCCTATCTGAGCGCAAAGGATCAGACGCAGCTGTTTATCAAAAGCATTGAGACCGTAGACATCGAAGATGAAAATGGGGTTCCGTTTCAGATCGTCTACGGAATCAGCGACAATTCGCACAGCTTCTGGAGCATCGTGAACGCTCGAAAAGTGATTGACTATCAGCCTGAGGACAACAGCGCGCTCAGATTTGCTGAACGCCTTTCCGAGTTAATGAAGGCTGCAAGAGATGGTCGATAAAGCCGAACATAGGGTTGATGCTCAATGATTAGGAGGATGAAGATAAAGTTGATGAGATACACAATCTATTTTTTCTGCATAGCGCTTATTGGGTTGTGGTTTGCCGTTCCGACGTTACTGGCAGCACCGTCGGCAGCACAGTCGGTCGCACCAACCCTCATCCGTGTTGAACCAGACAACGATATTACGACTGGTGGAGCAACTGTTCAGATAATCGGGGAAAATTTTCAGGACGGGGCAACCGTCACAATTGGCGGGAATGCCGCATCAAACGTAATTTTCGTTTCACCAACTGGGTTGATAGTCGAAGTGCCAGCGGGCACTGCGGGCAGTGCTGATGTTGTTGTAACCAACCCTGACGGTAAACCGGATACACTTGCAGGAGGCTTCACCTATATTGAACCACCGCCGCCAACCCTCACCCGTGTTGAACCCAACAACGACGTAGTGACCGGCGGACAAACCATTAAAATAATCGGGGGAAATTTTCAGGACGGGGCAACCGTCACAATTGGCGGGAATGCCGCACCTAATGTGATCTTCGTTTCACCAACCGAGTTGAGTGTCGAGGCACCACCGGGGACTGCGGGAAATGTCGATATTGTTGTTACTAACCCTAATGGCAAATCGGATACACTTGCAGACGGATTCACGTATACACCCTTGTCCTATGATGTGACCGGAGATGGGGTGGTCAATATCCTCGATCTGGTTCGCGTTGCTAGCCAGTTTGGACAGGTTGGCGCAGGGTTATCGGGGGATGTCAATGGCGATGGGATGGTCAACCTCCTCGATCTAGTTGCTGTTGCGAATCGCTTCAGTTTGCAGTAAACGAGCGAGCTTAACAGGCTTACATTGAACGAATGTGTTATCTCTACAGGAGGTTGATTGAAGGGGAGGACTATGCTAGACCCTACAAGGGAAGTAAGGCAGTTGAAGGCGGGAATGTTCAAGGTTTGGACTGTTTGGATCGCGATGTTCTTGACCCTTGTTCTGGCGCTGATATTTGCATTTCTGCTTGGCGGAGACATTGAGCAGAGGCACCATCCACGTCATATTAGACAGATAACGCAGATTCTATACGGTGTGTCGGTCGTTGGGCTGATTTTGGCTTATTTCATACGGAGATATATGCTGCATAGGGCATCTTCCAAACCGCTCTCCACAGAGACGGAAAACACGCCGGGGCAAATTTCGCCCTACATTTCCCGTTATAAACCCGCTGTGGTTGTTTCGCTCGCTATTGCAGAGAGTATCGCGGCTTTCGGATTAACGATCTTCTTCATGGATGGCAAATTGACCCCATTCCTGATATTCCTTGCGATGGCGCTTGTTGGTCTCTTCCTGTATCGCCCAAAATTTGAAGAAGTAGAAAAGTTGGCTATCTCCATCAAACAAAGTTCCGATGCGTGAAAAATGAACTAATGAACCAATGAACTAGTGAACTTAACGGATTCATCGGTTTATTCCTCACCCAATACCCATTTTAGGGTTTCGGTATCTAAGTTCGCACCGCTCATAATCATCACGACGTTTTCGTCTGCGAGCTCTGCCTTCAGCTTGCCGGCGGCGGCAATCGGTGCCGCAGCAGCACCCTCTATGAGATTATGTGTATACCGTAACGCCATCCGAATCGCCTCCCGAATCTCCTCTTCACTTACCAGCAGCATCTGGCTGATCCCATCTCTAAGAATCGAAAATGGCAGATCGAATGGCACGCGGGTCGCCAAGCCGTCAGCGACCGTATTCGCTGAGGCCGTTTCAATCTTCCGTCCTGCTTTCCATGAGCGGTAGACCGACGGCGCGTTTTCCGCTTGCACACCGATCACCTTTACGTTTGGATTAATCGCTTGCACTACTGTAATCGCCCCACACGCGCCGCTCCCCGCCCCGATGGGCACGATGATTGTATCTACCTCCGGCAGTTCTTCAAAAATCTCAAGGGAATAGGTTCCAACGCCGTGGAGGAGGGGTGACTCGTTGGCGGGATGGACATAGCGGAGTCCACGTTCCGTCTGTAACTTTTCGCACAATTCTCGTGATTCATCAAAATCGACGCCGTGTTCGATTAACTCCGCGCCGAAGGCACGCATCGCGCTGTTCTTCTCCGGATTGTTGCCGTGTGGGACAACTATCGTGGCATGAACACCTAACTGTTTCGCTGCAAACGCAATCGATCCGCCATGATTCCCCCGCGTTGCGGTTATCACACCGCGCTCCCGCTGATCTGCCGGAAGTTGGCTCATAAAATTCAAACCGCCCCGAACCTTAAAGCTCCCCGTCGGTTGATGGTTTTCGTGCTTAATGTAAGCCCTGAAGCCAAATAGCTCTGACAGCTCTGGGTAGTGGATTAACGGTGTCGGTTTCAGGTACTGATAGACGGTACGGCGTGCAGCCAAAACGCCTTGAAACGTTACGGGATTCAAAAACTTTCTCCTTTTTGCTTTCGTAGTCACAGATTTCCTAACCTGTGATCATGGCATCGGAAGCTGTCAAGATGTGAATCTCGACCTACAATTGTTTTTAGAGATCAATCCGCGCTGAACTGCCAATGTTGAACTGACGGAAACTCCCATATATCCTTGCATCGGGACCAATGAGCGATCGGTTGACCAGCACATCTTGTAGCTCCGCATTCGGGTGGATAATCGTATCTTTAATGATTGCATTAACGACCTGCGTTCCGCTACCGATCGAAGCATAGGGACCGATAATAGCACCCTCAATGACAGCGTTTTCTCCGATAAAGACGGGTGGGATAATCATACTGTTGGGAAAACGATAAACTTGCGGTGCCCGTTTTTCTAAAATAGACCGATTGGCGTCCAACAGTTGATCTGGTGTACCGCAATGCAATGAGTCGATGAACTCAACCTTCATCTGCTCACCATATTCTACCATCAACTGTAACCCATCTGTCAACTGATATTCGTTGTGGCTGCGGATGTCTCTTTCGATAATTTCATCTAAACAGTGGAACAGTAGTTCGCTATTGTGGAGGTAGTACACACCTTCAATAACAAGGAACCCCCCTTTATCCCCCTGCATGCGGGGGGAATAAGGGGGGGCAGGCTTTTCAATCAGGCGCGTAATAAACTCGCCATCCGTTTCAACGATACCGACTCCTTGCGGGTTCTCGCCTGTCTTAACGCCGATAACTGTGTAAGGATTCTGGAGAATCTTTTCGTAGCCGCATTCAAAAATCTTATCACCAAGCAGAATCAGAACGGGTTCTCCGTTGTCGCGTGCTTTCGCTAGGGAGATAGCGTGTCCGAGTCCCTTCTGTTCATTTTGCCAAATATAGATTACTGGCAGATTGTAGGATCTTTCGACATATTCGCGGATCTGTTCCCCGTTGTCGCCAACGATGAAAATCAGTTCGGAGAGATCGGGAAGTTCAAGGAGCGGTTCGAGGAGGTAGTCGAGGATGGGACGCCCCACGACATGTAGCAGCGTTTTAGGGGAGGTGAAGGTGTGGGGTCTGAGTCGTATGCCGCTCCCTGCGGTAGGGATAATGACTTTCATCAAGATTCCTTTCTTCGATGATCTGACTGCCTT
>JAGWBT010000183.1:2454-11839 GCA_021295755.1 Candidatus Poribacteria bacterium | reverse complement strand
GATACCGTGTTAAGCCGTTAGAGGAAGCGCAAAGTTGAAGGGAATTGCGATGGTGATTTGAAGATATTGATGACGAGTAGTTTTAGTTAAAACATAACGCTGCTCAACCCAAAACGCCCCGATGCCAAACTCGACCTCGGGGCGTTTTTCTGCCATTATTCAATTTCGGAGTACCAGTATCAATGTCGTGAAGTGGCTATATCTCATCCCATTTGTCGTTAGAAATGCGGCAACTCCATTTTGTGGGGCATTTCGTCTTATTAGCCAATTTGATCATTCGGTGGATATTTACGTCGTTGTTTCTTCCTCTTCTATTTCTATATCTACTGATTCTTCCGAAGGTGCTTTACGCTTCATGGGCACCACTTTTTCTTCACGCAACGTTCCTTGATCTGTGTAGGGATCATAGCTTTCTATAAAGCGCCCATCCCGGAAAAGTGTGACCTCACTGGTCTCCTCGCTAATCACAATTGACACCATGACCTCATCAAGCGACGAAGCGTAAATTGCAGCATTATGTCTTGCACTTCCCTTGTGTAAACGTTCCACTCTGTCGAATACACGATGGGTTCGTACGCCTTCAACCATGACGCGAGATCTAAAGGCAAGCCCACTCAAATCTATTAATATTGCCCCATCCCGTTCTTCATGTCCAGTAATCTCACCGCTTTTGTCCTTTAATATGACCTTTTCCCCCATGTAGCTGAATATCTCGTCAATTTTAGGAGAAAAGATCTGCGGAAGCTGATTAATCCCCTGATACTGCTCGTCTGTTAAGTGTTCGATTTGGCCATCGTGGAATTCCGAGAAGTTATCCTGATCCATATTTCGGCGGTCTATCAGCAATAAGAACAATCCACGATTTTTTCTCATCTCCCGGTTAGCGCACCCGAAGTCCTTTGCGAGCGAGTACAGTTTATCAATATACAGATCAACTAGATCTAATCGATCCGCCCAGAGTGTCTCAATTTGCTTTGAACTCAGTCCAAACTCTCTGGTCACACTCTCCATATCTTCCGCAATGCGCTGCTGCAGCTCTTCATGGTCCTGCGCCGTCTGCCGGAGGGTTTCCAACTGGTGATTGAGTGCTGATTTTTCCGCCTGATGACGAGCCTCAAGCTCATCCTTCTCTGTTGTCAGAGCGTTGAGTTTTTCCTCAAGCTCTTGGATCTGGCGACGCAGATTCTTCTGCTGATTAATCAGATGCAGGTGTTGTGCGCGACCTAAGATCTTAAAGCCAAAAAAGAACATCAATTTATCCCCTTTACCGCTTTGAACGTAGCCGAAATCGTCAAAATTCGGGAAATCGGAAGTCAGTCAATGTGTCTCAATAGAAGACACTCTGAATCCTCCCGATAGACTATGTTGTTTGGTTTAGTTCTGGTTGAAGTATTGGGTGCAACTACTCAAGCCTCATCGTTATTGAAATCTAATCAACATTACGTTTTGGCACGCAGAAGCGCCCTACGAATAGCATATCCTCCAGAAATTAACAGCACAATAAATAAGACCAAGACACCGATATTAATTATTCGACGCCCCCAGTTAAGCTCCCGTAATCGCTCTGTCGCGAGTTTATGAAATGTCGAACCTTTTGCCGCCTGCAATTTTACCTGCGCCCAGTAAACCTTGGATTCTTCTTGAAGATTAAGTCTATCTGCTAGTTTTGCTGTTACAACGACGTAAGCGATGTTTTGGACGTTTACCTTATCCACTACCTCTGAAAAGGAGTCGAAGAGTAATTTGGTAAACTCCGGAGACATCGGCGGAAATTCGATAGTTTCCTCAATACCATTTTGGAATGCGGCAATTGCTTCCTCGTACGCGTTTCGATCGAACTGCATCTGAGCAACTTCAAACCACGTCTTTTTGCTAAGGATCAGGTTACGCTCAACGGATTCGTGTGGGGCGAGTGTAAAATTTGCCTCCGCGTGATAGAGTGCATCGCTTGCAGCGCGCAAAGTGTACGTTTTACCCGATTCCAGCACTCTTTTATTCGATTGACCTGATTGAGATGTAACGTTAGCTATATTAGCCAACAGTTGATACTGTCCATCTGCCTTGAGGTATAGCGGATTCTGTGCATACACCGTTCCATCTATCCACACTGCTGCTCCCTCAAGAGGGACGCCATCGGGAGCTTTGACACTGCCGTGAACGGCGATGGAATCCAAATCCCATGAAAGATTAATCGACTCTCCCTGAACCTGTTCAATTTCCACGGAACGCGCGGGTGGAATCAGATATCCCGGTTTACTGACTTCTACGTTGTACGTTCCCTGTTGCAGGTTATCAGTAAGACTGTGCGGCGTTACGCCTACCTCTTGGCCATTGAAGAGAACAGAAGCGCCATCAGGCACCGTTACAACTTTGAGCATTGGGCTTAATTTTAGGAAAATCTTCTCTTGGACCCTTCCTAGTGAGAGCAGAACCCCCTCCATAAGCCGCAAGGCACGTCCAGCCAAATTTGAGGTAAGGGAGATGTGAAGTTCTTCAATAGAGATTTGCCGATTGTTATCAAGGTCCGTTTCGTCAGCTCCTAGTACGCCTAATAGTGTTTTCGCTAACAGATCTTCTGTACTTAAAGCCGCACGCTGAATCGATATGAATCCTCCGGACCCAGGCATCCCACGATTGCCGTAGTAAGCCATTAAATTCCGATCTCTGGTGTAACCATCAAGGATGACAATTACTTTATTTGGGGACAGTTCACGGAACCAACCGTTTAGTTGACGGTCTTGAAGCGCCGCCTCCAAATTTTCCGGCGTTGCTCCATATGTAAGGAAGAAAATTGAATTCGATCTTCTCGGTTTCGTGACAAATCCACGAAAGTAGAAGATGAGGCGATCGCCCTGTCCCATTTCACTGCCAAGATCGTCTAAGACAACCTTCATACCCTCGCGGGTGCACTCGCTGCCTTCGATGCGGTGGATGTGATTCGACGGGACTTTTCCACGCTCTTTGAGTAACTTGACCAATGAATCGAGGTTACTTCGAGAACGGGTGTCAACATCAGGGCTCACAATTAGCCACCAAGTCGTCGCATCGACAACTTGAGCATATAACGACGAAACCGTGATGAGTGAGACTGCAATAAGAAATACGCTAAATACTAAAATTTGTTTCATTATATGCCTCACGACATGCGAGGTGAAACGCAAAACTCGAAAAAATTCGGTTTCTTTTTCCGCTTTACGCTTCGACGTGAACGTATATAAATCAAAGATTGACCGACCGAACTCCTTCTTTTTACATGAGCCAATACACATTTTTTGAGCTACATCTGCCGGGGATAGAGTTACAAGGTAAGTGTAACAGAATCTGTTAAGGTACTGCAAGGAAAAATGAGGATTCTCAGACCGCCCCCAGTGCCTTAACTGCATCTCTTTTTCAATCTGTTTGAGAGTGGTGCGTTTCTTGCTAATGATATTGTTGGCCGGAACTTCTCGATACAGCGTCCTAGCTTCAGTCTAAACTTTCGATCTTGAATTCCGTCAAAAGTCACTGTCAAATCACACCTACAAACGTATGCGATAAAATCAGTGGCAAAAATCTTGCGCATCATTTATTTAGTGTTATTGCACAGAATTTACTTCTGTCTAAACGAAACAAATTGATATAAATAACCGATAGGAGATTAGAATGGTCCGATGGAGGATATGGTTCGTTTTAGTTTGTGCGCTAATCTTTGTTTCTCTCACAGCAATTGCTCAAGAAGAACAGGAAATTAATCTCTCCCAACCGCTCACCTTGGAACAATGTATTCAACTTGCTGTTGAAAACTCAACCGATATGCGGAATGCCCGTATTAATCTTGCCATTGACGGTTTGCGTGTCAAGGATGCGCGTGCTCGCTACTATCCAGATATTTTCCTTGATGGTCGTTACAATTTTTCAGATGCGCTGGACTTTGGATTTGAGCGCGAAAATTATGACTTAGGTGTGACCGGACAATACACGTTATGGGACAATGGACAAAGAGAGGCAAATTTCTCGCAGGCAAAGGAACGGCGTAATGCGACGATGGGTCGCAACGAACAGACAAAACAGAACCTGATTTTTCAAGTTACGCAGGCATATTATAACGTCCTCAAGGCACAAGAATTGGTAAAGGTTGATCGGGAAATCTTAGCAAGATCACTGGAGAATACGGACCGTGTAAGGGCTTTTGTTGAAGCGGGAATTCAGATTGAGGCCGATGTTGCAACGGCGCAAGTCAGAGAAGCAAATGACGAATTGAGCCTGCTGAATGATCAGAATGCCCTTGAGATTGCAATGGCAACCTTGCCCCGGATCATGGGTCTAGATCCGGCGACACTCATCACTGTTGCCGAGGACACCGATTATCAGCTATACAGCCAAAAAGGACAGATTGAAGTCATAGAGCTATCCGTTGAGGAGGCTATTCAGAGAGCCTTTGAAACTCGTCCTGAATTTAAGGAACTCCAATCCTCAATAAATCAATTGGAGTGGGGTTTGACGCTGGCAAGGTTGGACCGTTGGCCTCAGCTAAATGCGGAATATAATTATGGTGTCAACCTTGATGATTACCTACATGAACGCGAAAATTTCACAGACTTCCGCAGTTGGGAAGTCAGAACAACGCTAAATTTTCCGATTTTCGATGGCGGCGTGACAAAGCGGCGTGTTGTCCGTGAAGATGCAAGCGATCTGGAACGTTCTATCGCGTTAGATGTTCGCCAAGCCTACCTAAACTTGAGACGAGCTGAAAGGGCGGTGGAAATCTCTAACACACAGGTGCGAAACGCCGAGTTAAGTCTCCAAGTGATTAGAGGACGTTTCGAGCAGGAGCTCTCGATCTTGCTTGAGCTGCTCAATGCCCAGACGGAGTTTGCGCAAGCCTTGACCAATCAGGTTCGAGCTTTTTATGATTATAAAATCGCGCAAGTTGCTTTGCAGCGGGCAATGGGAGTTATCCAATGAATAGGAAACGAACAATTGTTCTGATTATCAGCGTACTGGTCCTCGTCGCTGTGGTTGCCATCGGTGCGACCAAAATATTTGGTAAAAAGGATAATAAAGACAACGCGGACGAAAAGAAAGAGGTCGTCCGACTCGGTGAATTTATCGTCAAGGTTAGGGAATCTGGCAACCTTGAATCCCTGA
This sequence comes from Candidatus Poribacteria bacterium, assembly GCA_021295755.1. Taxonomy (NCBI): domain Bacteria; phylum Candidatus Poribacteria; species Candidatus Poribacteria bacterium. Next base: position 6,712 of record JAGWBT010000183.1, on the reverse strand, counting down.
TTTCCATTGAGGTTCGCTCGAATGTCGAAGGGGAGATCGAGACACTCTATATCAAAGAGGGCGAATTCGTAGAAAAGGGGCAGCCACTGCTCAAAATTGATGATGAACAGGTTCTCGAACAAAAAAAGCAGGCGGAGGCGAATCGAGATGCACGGAGATCACAACTGGAACAGGCAAAACTGCGAATCGAGATGACAGAGAAGCAACAGGAGAGCGCAATTACACAAGCCCAAAATGCTGTCAAAGTCGCAAAGGCTGCACTTGAGTCACTGGATGCAAACACACGTCAACGGGTTACTGAAGCTGAGACCCAAATTTCTACAACGCAAAACCAGCTCCAGCAGGACGAAATCGCTTTGCGTCAGTCTGACATTGAGTTACAGCAAGCCAAACTCCGGAAGAAGCGAGCTCAGGCGGCAGAAGAATCAGCGAAGGTTGCCTTCGAGACAGCCGAATCCGAATTAAAACGAAATCAAGGACTGTTTGAGAAAAAGTTGGTCTCGAAGCGGGTGCTTGAAGAAGCGGAAGCAGCCCGTGCAAACGCCCTTTCCCAATATGAAACTGCTCAAAACGATGTCGAGTCTCAGACTAATGCGGTTGAATCCCAACAGGAGACCATTGACGTAAGAGGAAAAGCACTTGAAAACCGTGAGGCAACCCTTCGGCTTCATAAACAGAATCTGGGTACGATCAAGGAATCGCAGGAGGCGCAAAAAAGACAACTTGACGCGGAGTTAGAAAATGCTAGGACTCGACTCCAACAGATTCTAGGAACAACAGATGAAGAGAAACAACTCACCGTCCATGCGGAGGTTGGTGCAAAAGCGGTGTTCCTAGAGGCTGAAAGCACCTTAAAAGCCCAAGAAGAACGTTTCGGTTGGACAACCGTTATCGCGCCCATGTCAGGAACGGTTACACGTCTCAACGTCGAAGAGGGCGAAATTGTCACCTCTGGACGTTCTGCATTTTCGCAGGGAGCCGCTATCCTGACCATCGCTGATCTATCCAGAATGGTTGTCAAAACGCGAATCAACGAGGTAGATATCGCCAAGATTGATCTGGGGCAAAGGGTGGAGATTCGCGTTGATGCTTACCGCGACAAAGTCTTTGAAGGCAGGGTCAGTGAAATCGCGCCGAGTGCATATACGCCTGACCAAAGGGGCGGCCAACAGGGAGATGGCACGATTACTTTTGAGGTGATGATTGAAGTGGTCGGATCACCCGCTGAACTCCTGCCCGGCATGTCAGCGGATGTAGACATTATCGTCATGCAGGATGACAATGTCCTTCAACTCCCCATTGATTCGGTGATCGATTCGGAGGTGTTGACTGTTAAGGTAAACGTACCCTCCAATTCGATGGGGCGTTTCAAATCCGATCAAGCGGTGGAAGTACAGAGCCTTATTGGGAAGAAGTTTTCCGGCAAAGTTGGTAAGATTTCGCCAAGCAGCGCACGTGGCAATGTCGAAATCTTACTTGATGGCTCACCGCGAGGCTTGCGGTCAGGACCTACTGAAATACACGTTTTATTCTCTGAGGCGGATAAGATCGAAGGGCTGGAAGCGGTTCTGCTTGATAAAGAGGATTCAAAAACAGATACCGAGAAGGAAAAGAAAAAGGACAAGAAAAAAGACGAGAAGGGGACTCGGACCCGCATCGAAGTCGGGCAGCGAAATAATACCCATTTTGAGTTGACTAGTGGTCTTGTAGAGGGCGATCGTGTCTTTGTCCCTTCTATGGAACAACTCACAAAAACAGGTCCAGATAGTAAATAGAATAGAGAGGTAACAATGCTAATTGATGTTCGTGATTTGACAAAAGTGTATGAAATGGGGGATGTGCAGGTTCATGCGTTGAGGGGCGTCACATTCACCGTCGAAAGTGGGGAGTTTATTGCTATTGTGGGACCTTCCGGTTCAGGGAAATCTACAATGATGGACATCCTCGGCTGTCTTGCAAAGCCGACAGAGGGGGAATACTATCTCGAAGCGGAAGAGGTCGGGCAATTGTCAGATAACCACCTCGCTGAAATTCGCAATCGGAAGGTCGGTTTTGTCTTTCAGTCATTCAACCTTTTACAGCGAACCACCGCGTTGCACAATGTTGAATTGCCGCTCATCTACAGTGGGCTGAGTCGCAAGGAACGACGGCGCAGGGCGTTTGAAGCGTTGGAATCCGTTGGACTTGCAGACCGTGTGCACCATAAATCGAATGAAATGTCGGGTGGGCAGATCCAGCGTGTAGCGATTGCACGGGCACTTGTTAACAACCCGTCGATGATCTTTGCTGATGAGCCGACGGGAAATTTGGATACCCGCTCTGGTGGTGAAATCATGACGATTTTTGATGAGCTAAACGAGGCGGGAAACACGATTATCATGGTCACACACGAACCCGAAATCGCAGCACATGCCCGACGCATCCTCCATATTCGGGACGGATTGATTGAGAGAGATGAACAGATAGGGTGATGGGCGAATTGGCACATACCTCCCGGAAACGAATGAACGCTAACGGCAGCAACTCGGTCACGATCAGAACACCTGCACGGCTCCACTTTGCTCTCATCGATCTCAACGGTTCACTGGACAGGATTGACGGGAGTATTGGTCTCGCAATCAATGACCCACATTTTGAAATTATCGTTGAGCCGGCAGATCAGACCCAAATTGAGTCTATCCAATACGAGGAGCGAGCGCAAGCTATCCTCGAAAAGCTGCAGGTAAAGTACAGCTTTCCGGGCATCCGCCTTCAACTCATCTCCGAAATCCCACCACATTCCGGATTTGGCTCCGGGACACAACTCGCTTTAGGCATCGCCCAAGCGGTGAACACGCTTTACAACCTAAACTTAAGCGTAGCAGATTTAGCAGAAACTGTTGGGCGCGGCGGGACATCAGGTATCGGCATTACCGCCTTTGAACGGGGTGGGTTTATCCTCGATGGTGGACATCGTTTCCCCGATCAGAAATCCTCTTTTTTGCCCTCCTCCGCAGCGGGTAACGTTCCTGCACCACCACTCCTCCTCCGTCATCCCTTCCCGAACTGGGAATTGCTCATCGTCATTCCACGTTGCACGCACATCTCTGGCGAGACAGAAATTCAACTCTTCAAAACCCTCTGTCCTCAACCCAGATTCACCGCCGAACAGCTCTCCCACCTCATCCTCCTTCAATTATTGCCGGCAATCTTTGAGGAGGATTGTCGCGCTTTTGGATCTGCGATTAACGAGATTCAGACTTTTGGCTGGAAGAAGGTCGAAATTGATGCCCAAGGCGGCGTTCTGCAGCAGACACTCGATTTTTTACGGGACAATGGCGCGATGGGTGCGGGGTTGAGCAGCTGGGGACCAGCGATCTTCGCCGTTGGGGAAGCTCTTCCTACCTTAAAGGAGAAGACAGAGACGTTCCTCCAAACGCTGCCGGATGGTGGATCCTGCTTTATCACAAATGCAAACAACGTTGGTGCGATGGTTACGGTTGCCTAGACTTTGTGCTTCCTATCCGACAATCTCAGTTCCAATGCCCGATTGCGTGAAAACCTCTAACAGGATCGCATGGTTGATGCGACCGTCAATAATATGTGTTTTCCAAACCCCGCCCTTGAGTGCGGTCACGCACGCTTCAACTTTTGGCAACATGCCTGAACCAAGTACCCCATCGTCAATTAACCCTTCAATTTCGTTGGTTCTTATTCTCGACATCAGCGAGGATTCATCGTTCAGATCTTGTAGGATGCCGCGTTGATCGGTCAACAGGATCAGCTTTTCTGCGCTGAGGGCGGCGGCTATCTCTCCTGCCATTGTATCTGCGTTGACGTTATACGTGCAATCATCATCTCCTACACCGTTTGGTGCGAGGACCGGGATATAGCCTTCCTGATCCAAGGTAAAGAGCACATCTGGCTTAACGCCGACAATCTCTCCGACAAAACCGATGTCTACGGAGGTTGTCTTCCCGTTTTCATCGACGACCTGCGGACAGTACTTCTGCACGCGAATGAGGTTCGCATCCTTCCCACACAGCCCGACCGCTTTCCCGCCGTGCAGGTTAATCAGTGAGACAATTTCTTTATTGATTACCCCCGCGAGTACCATTTCAGCGATTTCAACGGTCTCCGCATCTGTGACCCGCAAGCCTTGTACAAACTCCGCCTCTTTGCCGACTCGCCGCATCCATTCGCTAATCTGATTGCCACCGCCATGCACGACAACTGGGTTCATACCGATATACTTCATCAACACGACATCTTGCATCAC